>JAHFJP010000002.1:0-57710 GCA_023245765.1 Candidatus Peribacteria bacterium | reverse complement strand
TCAGAGGACTTGTCGGTCCCTGTGAAGAAGCAATAAGCGGAGATGACGACGACTGGTATGCGAATGGAAAAGTGAATGAAGTAATGGCAAAGATTCTGGCAAAGCATTTTCCTGCAACCATCATTTCAAAACTGACACCTGCGACTGAAATTTTTCTGAGGAGCTATCAAAAAGATGGTGGGGGTACCAACAATGAAAATTCGATCTACAAGTTCGCCATCAAGATCAAGAAATAAGCATTGGTTGGGCATTATCACTGCAGTACAAACCTTTAGATTATCCAAGTTATCTTATTTTGAAAACTCGGTGAGTGCGCGCATGAGCGGTACACCAAGCGAGATAGCTAGTAACGACAGGCTTGCTGCCCATCCATATTGGGTACTGCCCGATGCTTGAGCAACCAAACATCCCGTCGCAATAATTGATAATGCCCAAGCGAGAAGAAGAATTTTCCTGCGTGTAAATCTCATAGTCTTCATTGTATAGATTTTAGAGCATCTCTGAGAACTTGTCTTACTGTAACTTTACCCTTTGTTGTCTTAAAATACTTCTCGCGTCGCAGAGCGTCATCTTTTGATGCATGTCCTTCGAAATAGAGTAGTTCAACAGGCAAGCGTTTTGCGGTCGAAATATTTTCTCCACGTTGGTGCTGTTTCACCCGGCGTTCGAGTTTATTCGTCGACCCGATGTAGAAGTTCTTGTCTTGGGCGCTACGCAAGACATAGACATACCAAAATTGCATAGCGGATGATTGTACTCCTCTGAATTGCCCTGTACCACTCGCCCTGCGGGGCTCGGGTACAGGGCATGCACAAAATGATTGTTAAGGTGATTGGCGCCGCCATGCACTCGAGCGAAGCGAGTAGTGCATGGCTGGGGAGGAGGGATTCGAACCCCCGCGTGACGGGTTCAGAGCCCGTTGCCTTACCGCTTGGCTACTCCCCAAGGCGATGTACAGATTACACGATGGGCTTGCCTCGGCGTAGTCCGCAGACGAAGCCGGGCCCCAAAGCGCCGGAGGATGGTACCAGATACTGCGAACCTTTCCACTCATCCTTGAACTGGCATCCTAGTCGACTACAATCAAGGATATGAAGGTCCATATCGTAATGCATGAAAGCTTCGAGGCTCCGGCAGCCATCGAACTCTGGGCTCGGCGAAAAGGTTGCACTATCCGTTACACGAAGCTCTACGAGGGGGAAGCATTCCCCACGACATGCGACTTTGATTTCTTGGCAGTGATGGGCGGGCCGCAAAGTCCAGCGACGACGCTCGATGAATGCCCACATTTTGATGCGCAAAAAGAAATCGCGTTCATCAAAAAAGCTGTGAATGAAAAAAAGATCCTGCTCGGCGTGTGTCTGGGCGCACAGATGATCGGCGAGGCGCTCGGCGCACGATTTGATCATAGCCCCAACAGGGAGATCGGCGTTTTTCCTCTGCATCTGACCGAGGATGGGAAAAAGGATCCCTTTTTCAAATCGTTTCCCGACACATTCGATGTCGGCCATTGGCACGGGGACATGCCGGGACTCACTCCGGAAGCGAAGGTACTTGCAACAAGCGACGGTTGTCCTCGCCAGATCGTTCGATACACGCCGACCATCTACGGTTTTCAATGCCACTTCGAATTCACACCGGAAGCCATTGAGGGAATGATCCAAAACAATGCACATGAATTGGAGCAATACAAAGGTCTGCCCTATATCGAAACGGCAGAGCAATTGCGGACGCATGATTTTACGGAAATCAACAACATCCTCTACCGGTTTCTCGATTACATCACGGCTCCTGCGAAGACCGTATGAAGACCACTCGAACAATCATCGACCTCACCCATGCGCTTTCGCCGGATATCCCGCACTGGGACGCCGAGTGCTGTTTTCGTTTGCATGTCGCGATCGATTACAACGACTGCACTGCGCCGAATCTTTTCCGTGTGCAAACCATGGAAGGCAAAACGAGCGCGGGGACGCACATCGATGCACCGGCGCACTGCATTCCGGGCGGGAAAACGATCGATGCTCTGGATCTGGAGCACGTGATGGCCGACTGCGTGGTGATTCGCAGCGATGATGAAGCGGATGAACAGTACCTGGTGATGCCGGAGAAGATTACGGCGTTTGAAAAAGAACATGGGAAGATAGCGCCGGAAACGTTCGTGATGTTCTACACGGGCTGGGACAAACATTGGAAGAGTCCCGCACAGTACCGCAATGATCTGAAGTTCCCGAGCCTGCACGAAGACACGGCGAAGCTGCTGCTTGAGCGGAACATCTGCGGCATCGGCATCGATACGCTCTCGCCCGACGCGCGCGGGGAGGATTTTCCCGTGCATCGCGTGCTCCTGAGCGCAGACAAGATGATCGTCGAAAACGTCGCAAACGCAGGCCAGTTACCCCTAACGGGAGCCAAAATCATCGTGGCACCGATGAAGATCAAGGATGCAACGGAAGCCCCTACCAGGCTGTTTGCCGTGGTGGGCCATAATCTGATGTAAGAAAACGGAGATCTGAGTGTCTGATCTTCGTTTATGGGCAAAAAACCCCCTCTGTCCGGATCTCATGCCACGACCCTCGCCTTGAAGAAATTGGCGACGGAAAAAGAAGTCGTGCGACGCAAGCTCGTCGTGACAGCGAAGAAACTCCGTCGTAAAGCCACGCAACTTGCCGCAACCGCCCGGGAAAAGGAGAGAGTCCGGCGCAAGCTGGTCGTCACGGCGAAAAAGCTCAAAATCTCGCACGAAACGCTTGAAAAAAAAGTTTTTGAACGCACGAAAGATCTGGAACAAATGAAGGCGAAAGACGAGGCAATCCTGGCGAGTATCGGCGATGGTCTCGTGGCGACGGATAAAGACGGCAGAATTCTGATGACGAACAAAGCGTTTGAGAGATTGCTCGGCTGGAAGGAGTCGGAAGTGCGGGGAAAGTTCCTGTCCGGGGTGATACCGATGGTGGATTCCGATGGCAAAATCATTTTGCAGCCGCGGCATTCGCTCAAAGACATTTCTGCTACGGTGAACGGCGCGAGCGGCAGCACCCTCTTCTATAAAAAGAAAGATGAAACTTCGTTCCCCGTTGCGATGACGGTTGCTCCCATTTTTATCGGCAAGGAGCTGATGGGCGCCGTGAATGTGTTCCGGGACATCACCAAAGAGAAAGAAATCGACAAAGCCCGGTCGGAATTCATGGCCATCGCATCACATCAGCTGCGTACACCGCTGACGGCGATCCGGTGGGCACTCTCGAGTCTCAAGAGGGAAAATCTTCCCGATAATCTCAAAAAGCTGGTGCACACCGCGCACGAAACGTCGACGCAGATGGCGGTGACGATCCGGAGAATGTTGATGATCTCGTATCTTGAAGAGAGTGCCACGGAACCGGAAATGGTGGAGATGAACCTGAAGGCAGTGCTCGAAAAAGTCGTGCGTTTGCACGATGCGCACCGGCTGAGGAACGGGCTCGAGATCGAAGTCCGGTGCCCGCAGGATCTGGTTGCGGAAACGGATGAGCAGTTGCTCATCGAAATACTGGATAACCTCCTCAGTAATGCATACAAATACACGCCAAAAGGCGGCAAAGTGAAACTGACCGCAGCTCTGCAGGGGATGATGATCCGTATTGATGTGGCGGATACGGGGTACGGCATTCCAAAGGAAGAACAACGGAAAATTCCGAAAAAATTCTTCCGTGCATCGAACATCGCGAGTCCGGCGGCATCGGGAACCGGTATCGGCCTATACATGGTCTACAACATCGTACGGCTGATCGGCGGGACGATTTCGTTTGTCTCACAGGAAAACAAAGGCACCACATTCACTCTTCTATTTCCTTCCTGATGTTTTATGAGCAAACACGTTCTCATCGCCGAAGATGATGCCCTCCTGGCCGATATGATGGGGAAAATTCTGAGCAAGAAGAATGTACGCGTCACGATCACCTACAACGGACAGGAGGCACTGGAGGCACTGGAGGCACTGGAGAAGGACGTGCCCGACGTGGTGCTCCTCGATGTCCTCATGCCAGTGCTGGATGGGCACGGCGTCCTCAAGGTCATACGGGAACGCCACGTGAACTGCCCCGTGATCGTGATATCCAACATGAGTGACAAGATGACGAAAGAAAAATGCAGGCAGATGAATGTGCAGGATTACTTCGTGAAGAACGACATGGACGACGAGGCGCTCTGGCCCGCGATTGAAAAGTATCTGCGTTAAAAAATACAAGACCTCCACATGCATACTTTTACCTCTCTGATTCCCCAACCCACCCATGAACGACCACCAAAAACACGTACTCGTTGCCGAGGATGATGCATTCCTGCTCGAGATGATACGAAAAGTTCTCAGCAAGCACGGTGTTCGCGTGAGCACCGCGATCAACGGCCAGGAGGCCATTGACGTCATCGACAACGATCCTCCTGATCTCCTGCTCCTGGACCTGATTATGCCGAATGTGGATGGTTTTGCCGTTTTGCAGTACAGGAAAAACAAGAACATGAAATTCCCCGTATTCGTCTGTACTAATCTCAGTGACAAAAAAACCATCATCCGGTGCGAAGAGTTCGATGTGGCCGAATACCTGATCAAAAGCGATATGGATGACGATCAGATCTGGACTTCCGTCGGAAAATACCTTCGGTGAGCGATGAAAAAATACCAAGCACCATTTTCAAAATCTGTCGCTTCTCTCTTGTTTTTCCACTATTGGCCCCTGGAAAGGACTAGAATGACAGTTCACAGTCTGACTTTTGCGCTCTGCCTATGATCATTAACGCGGATTCCCTCGTGCCGCACCTCAGGGAAAAGGTGCGTCCCACCCAGAGTGATGACTCCAGGCACATCCTGTGTCCTCATTGTGAGGTGCGAACGAAGCTCAATACCCTGGGAGACGGACGCAAAAAATGCACCGTGTGCGGAAAGAAGTTCCGGATCCACAAAGTGACGAAGCAGAACAAGCTGCAGCAATGTGCCGAGATTCTCCTGTGTTTCTGTATCGATTTCTCAGCACACAAAACAGCACAGATCACGGGGCACCGCTACCGGCTGGTGGCAGCCTACTATGTTCATTTTCGCAAACTCCTAACCGAAGCAGATCTTCCTCAGGAAAAAAATCATCCTGATTCGCAGGCACGGGCTCTCATCGAACGCATGCCTGCGGATTTTCAGACGAGCTGGTCTATCTGATACCTGGTCCAAAGGAGTACGAGGCGTCTCTGATGCTGGCGACTTCATGTATTCGCATGTGCTTGCGCAAAAAGCGCACGCATCTATTGTCGTGAGTCCTAGCCCATACCTTCTCACTCCTATGCGTACTCATCGTCTCTACCAAACGTCTCTCCGGACTATCTGGCGTTTCTCCCGCATGCAGCAATCGTGGTTCCCCACGATTCATCAGAAAACGTTTCCGGGAACATCCGGCATCGCAGGAACACGATCCGTTGTGCGGCGGACAATGAATCGCGCATGAAATGTTCTGCCTCTTTCTTCTCTCCCTCTTATGAAAAACACTCATCCTCACTCAAAGAATCATCGTCTGAATCGCACTGCTGCCGTTGCGGCAACCCGCCCGAACTTTGCGGACGAAGCAGACACGGTTGAGTCATATCCGCCCATGATGGACGACTTCACCGCTCTGTATGACCTCCACAAGGATGCGATCTTCCGCTATTGCCTCTGGAAGTGCCGCGACCGCAACGCCTCCCTGGATCTGACGCAGGAGACGTTCCTCCGCTTCTGGATGTGCCTCCAGCGCGAAGAATCGATTCTGCATGCGCGTGCGTTCCTCTACCGGATCGCCCATAACCTCTTCGTCAATCACGTGCGCAGGAAAAAGGAGACTTCGCTCGATCAGCTGCTGGAAACGGGATTCGAACCTGCGGTCGACCCGTGGCATTACACCTACAGTCAGCTCGACTCCGAGAAGCCGCTCAAAGAACTCGACAACATGCCGATCCCGTACAGGCACGTCCTGCACCAACGCTTCATTCTGGGAATCGCTCCCGCGGAAATCGCGAGGCGAACGGGAGAGACGGCGAACGTGGTGTCTGTCCGCATCTTCCGTGGATTAAAAAATTTGAGACTGCGCCTTACCACTGCTCCACGCTCAAAGATCTCGATGTCGTACACGGTTGATTGAACACTCACCGCATTCCCTCAAAGAACTTCACGATCGTCGGGGCCGCCTCGCGTGGCCAGTTGTGCGGGTAGAGAACACCCCGGGGATCCTTGTCGAGCTCATGCGGGCACCACATCACGGTATTGCCCCCATCGCAGTTTTTGTAGAGCTGGCATTTGAGCGCATCGGGTTGGACGAGTTCGGAGGTCAGCTCGCAACCGTTTTCTTTGAGCCGCGTGTTGCGCGTGCGCTCGGCGGCCGCGAAGGGCGAGAGGGCGTCGTGGGGATTATTGATCAGGAGGGCCGCCGAGGGGCCCGTACAGTCGGCAATCACGGAATCGCCCGCGACGGTTCCCGATGCCCGCACGACTCCTCCACGGAGGCACGCCACGCTGTTACTCATCCACGCACCGAGCGAATGGCCCGCGACGAAGATCCGGTCCATGTCGATGCAATACTTGTCGGCAATGGATTCCACCAGTGCGTCAAAAAACGAGACATCGGCCGCATTTCCGTTGGACCCGCTCCAAGAAAATGTCCCCGAAGGACTGCGAATCGCGGTGGGATAGGCGATAAAGAATCCAGGTGCATTCTTATCGAGCCCGATGTACGCGCGCAGCTCTTCGTTGCTGTTGGTGCGCCCATGGAACGCGATGATGAGCGGCGTCAGCTCGCTGGAGCGGTAGTTGCCGGGAACGGTGAGGTAGAACGTCCGGTCGACGCCGTTCACGGAGACCGATGACGGCTGTGGGGGCAGCGGCTTTCCGCAGCCAGTCGAGCGGCTGGGATCGATGCGTTCTTCCTCCACGTGCAGGAACCGCGCGATCAGATCTGCCGCCCGCTCGCGAGAGAGCGGCTCCCACGGCAGATACGAGTGCCGCCACAGGATGCCCGTCCGGTCGAGATCAAGCGCGTA
Source organism: Candidatus Peribacteria bacterium (assembly GCA_023245765.1). Taxonomy (GTDB): domain Bacteria; phylum Patescibacteriota; class Gracilibacteria; order Peribacterales; family Peribacteraceae; genus JABFSS01. Next base: position 50,678 of record JAHFJP010000002.1, on the reverse strand, counting down.
CGGTTCATACCATTTCTCGCCAGGTGCCGCAGTCGTCACGTCTTTTCCGTACGCCGCGAGCGCCATCTTGATCGCCTCAGCGAAGACGACTGGCTGGCCGGGTTTAAAGACGCTGCCACTCGCAGTGGGGTAGCCTTCGATGATCCCGCGCCGCTTTGCCGCGCAGACGAACGGCGCGAACCAGTCACTCTCCTTCACATCGACGAAACAATCGCCGCTCACGGGTTCCGGTGCTCCTTTGGCACGGAAGACGAGTTTGAGAAATTCGGCACGGTTCACGGTTGAAGACGGTTTGAAGGTCCCATCGGGATAACCACTGATGGCATTGCGGTCACGGAGATACTGCACCGACTCGCGGTAGCGGAACCACGAATTGGACATGTCCGGGAATGGAACGGGTGCCGCCGATACCGTCGGAACAAGCGGGAAACCAATGAGGAACATCAGAGAAACCGCGAGAATCCTGAGTCTGTTCATGTGGCGAAAAGAATAGCGGGATCATCGGCGGAGAGCCCTCAAAAAGTCGCAATTTCCCCTGTTGTATAAGAAAGAAGCCGCTTCCCCGCGGCTTTCTTTCCCAAGCCTGTGATGTTTCCCCATTACTGGTTTTGCGTCTGGGTGTTGGCGTTTGCGTCATCATTGGTTTCCCCATCACCGTCGCCGTCATCATCGTGGTGCCTGTCGTGCGGGCCGAAGCCCTTCCCGTGACCGGGTCCACCGAAGAAGCCAGGCCCCTTCATCATTCCCATTCCAAAACCATGCCTGAAGGAATCACCGCAGGCAGTCTTGATCGCTGCCATTGAGGCTTCTCGCTCGGCTTTGTGTGCTTCCATGTCGGCTTTCATGGCCGCATGGAAGTCCTCACGAGCTTTCGTGAGAGCCTCTCCGCGGGCAGTGTCATCCGTGATGTTGGCGGCGGCCGCGAGTGCGGCCAGCTGCGTCTGCATCAGGGTCTTGCGTTTCGCGTTTTCGGTATCGAAGTTCGCCAGATGTGATCCCATTTCGGTCGCCATCGCCTGCACGCAGGTTTGGGTCGGGATAGGACGGGTGGTTGAATCGGATGCCGCGCTGCTCTGGGCAAACGCGGCTATTGCTATCGTCAGCACGGCGCCGGCCGCAACCGACGCCGCGGCAGTCATCGAAGTCTTGAAGTTCATAGAGAATGAGGGAAAAAAATACAAATGCAGGCATTCTTGCCTGCGATAGAAAGAACGAAGATGGACGGTCCGAGCAGCAGTGTATGGGTGCGTGTTTAAGGGAGGATTAAGAGTGTATTTTTGGCTTCAAGATCATGAGAAAGTGACCTTGAACGTCGTCCCCTGCCCCTCCTCACTCTCGACGCCGATCTTCCAGTCATGGAGATCGACGATTCTCTTCACGAGTGCAAGGCCGAGACCGAGCCCCCCGCGAGACCGCGAGCCGTCCGCCTGGTAGAACCTGTCGAAGAGGTGCGGGAGATCCTCCGGTGAGATGCCGATGCCGGTGTCGGTGATCGTGAATGCCTTTTTCGTGAGTCGTACGATGACAGTACCGCCGGAGTGATTGAACTTGATCGCGTTACTGAGGAGATTGGTGGTGATCTGGCGCAGCAGCGTGGCGTCTGCCTGGATAGAGATACCCGGGGCAATATCGCTCTCAAGGCGGATGGACTTCTCTTTGGCAAGATGCGAGAACTTCTCGGCCGCTTCGGTCAGCATCTGGGAGAGGTCAACGCGCGTGCAGTCGAGTGCGAAGGAATCGAGACGCGTGAGTTCCAGCAGACGCTCGACGAGCACGGAGATCTGTTTGACGTCGTCCTTCGCCGACTCAATGCCCTCTTTATAGTTCTTCGACTTGAGCGCGACGTCGAGTGAGGAATTGAGCACTGCCAGCGGCGTGCGTAGTTCGTGGCTTGCATCCTGCGTGAACTGCGCCAAACGTTCCATGGTCTCTTCGGCCGGCGCCAGACTCTTACGCGCAAAGTAGAGCCCGACGAAAAACGTCAACGCGGAGACTGCAGCGCTCAGAACAAGAAAGAGCAGCACCCGCTCCGGCAGGTCGCGACGGGGAATACGGGCCGTGTCCGCGATCTGCATATAGCCGACCACGTGCTCATCCTGCAGAATCGGCGCCGTGAAAATTGTGTATTCTTCGCCATGAATGCGCGCGGAAGAGAATTCGGGAGCGGAAGAAAAAGGAACATCGGAAAAGAGTTCTCCGGCGTAGACGGAATTGCCTTCGGGATCCGCGATGCGCGTGCGCTCCCGAAGCATCGGCGGCAGGAAGGCCCCCAGACCTTCGGGGGCGACCTCGCTGTGCTGCTGCGTAAATCCCGACGCGTGATTCATCAATCGCAGGTGCGCCAGTCTGCCAGCGTTGACGATGTCCACGGCCAGAAACAGAGCGCCGTTGATCACGAGCAGTCCAAAAACGAACGCCGTGAACTGCAGGGCGATCCGGTAGCTGATGCGTCGGAGCAGCATGATCAGGAGGCGGCAATCATATACCCCTTGCCGGGAACGGTCTCGATCAGATCCTTGCCGAGTTTTCGGCGCAGGTAGGCCACATGCACGTCGACGGTTTGCGAGAACATCAGGTCATCGCGGGCGCCCCACACGTGCTCGATGATCTTCGGGCGGTCCTGGACCGTTCCTTTGGTACGGAGCAGATACTCGAGCAGACCGTACTCTTTGGGGGAGAGACTGACCTTCTTCCCATTGCGGGAAACCTCGCGGGTATTGGTATCGAGCGTGATCTTGCCGGTGCCGAGCGTCGGATCTTTCTCGGTGGCGCTGCGACGCAGGAGCGCGCGCACCCGCGCGAGCAGTTCATCCATATCGAACGGCTTGCTGAGGTAATCGTCGGCTCCGGTATTGAGACCGTGAATAATCTCCTGCTGCTTCGTGCGCGCCGTGAGCATCAGGATCGGCATGTTCTTCTTGTTTTGTCTGAGCATCGCGCAGATCACGTACCCGTCCATGCCGGGGAGGTTGATATCGAGGATCAGCAGATCGACGTCCTGTGTCATCGCCTTCTCAAAGCCCTCCTTGCCGTCGTTGCAGACGGTGACCGCATACTGTTCGAGCGTGAGAAATTGCCGGATGTTCTCTGCAAGTTTCTTCTGGTCTTCGATCAGGAGGATATGCACGGAAGGAGTCTAATCGCAGGAAGATTAAGATGACATTAAGAAGGAGAGATTCTTGTTGGTCGACCTGTTTGGATGCTACAGTCCTGGCACTTTCCCTCTTTATCCATGAAAAAACTGCTCCCCCTGCTCGCCCTCTGCACTCTCCTTGCCGCCTGTAGCGCCAACCAGGCAAGCGTGATTCCGAACCAACCGTCTGATACCACCGGCACTGAGCAACCCGCCCCCGATCCCATGAATGAGTCACGGGTGATTGATATGGTGGCAAGCAATTTCCAGTTCTCTCCCACCATCATCAACCTCCGCAAAGGCGAAAATGTCGTCCTGCGTCTTGTCGCGACGTCCGGCACTCACACGTTTACCAGCGCCGCCCTCGGCCTCGATGTTGCGATCAGCGAAGGCGAGACGAAGGGATTCAACATCCCGACGGACAACGCCGGCACGTTCGAATTCCACTCCACGAGCAACGCGGCGATGACGGGGCAGATCATTATTGAATGATTTAGAGATGACACGACCCCAGTCCCCTCTTTCGCAAATACTGCTGATGATAATCTTCAGCGGGATAGAAGTTTGAGGAAGCGACGATCTGCGTCACGATCGGCCGCTTAAACTTTCCTGATCGCTCCAGATCTGCAGTGAACTTCTGCGCGGCCGTCTGCTGCGCCGGCGTGTGGTAGAAGATCACGGAACGGTATTGATCGCCGATATCCGGACCCTGACGGTTGCGCGTCGTCGGGTCGTGATTCTCGAAGAAAATTTTCAGCAGTGCTTCGTACGACACTTTCTCCGGATCGAACGTCACCTGCACCGCTTCGGCATGGCCCGTCGTCCCCGTGCAGACCATCTCATAGGTCGGATCTTTTGCTGAACCGCCACTGTAACCGACTTCGGTCTTGATGACTCCTGGCGTCCGGAGAAACGTTTCTTCGACTCCCCAGAAGCATCCAGCCGCGAAGGTCGCGATTTCCTGCATGGCTCCAGTGTACACTGTGCATCGTGTGAACAACGTCATCCTCCTCACTCTCGGCAGCGTCGCCCTCGTCAGCCTCGTATCGCTTGTCGGGATTCTGCTGCTCGTCGTCCATGTCCGATTTCTCCAGGAGAGCCTGCTCTTGCTCGTCAGTTTTTCGACGGGGGCGATCCTCGGCGACGTCTTCCTGCATATGCTCCCCGAACTCGCCGAAACGACACCGAATTTCGGCCGCGCAATGATTATTGTCCTTGGTGGCATCCTCTTCTCATTCCTCATCGAGAAAGTCATTCACTGGCATCACTGTCACGTGCTTCCCGACGAAGGGGAACACCATCACGCGCATCACCACCCTGTTGGGTACCTCTGTCTGCTCGGTGACGGAATGCACAACTTCATCGATGGCGTCCTGATTGCCAGCAGCTACCTCGTGAGCGTCGAGATCGGCGTCGCAACGACCATTGCCGTGATTCTGCACGAAATCCCACAGGAGATCGGTGACTTCGCGATTCTGATCCACAGCGGCTTCAGCAAACAAAGCGCGCTGGGATGGAATTTTGTCTCCGCGCTCACCGCCGTTCTCGGCGCGGTCATCGTGTTGCTCGCAAGCTCCTCCGTCGGTTCCGTGAGCGATTACCTTCTTCCGTTCGCCGCCGGGAACCTGCTCTACATTGCAGGATCTGATTTGATTCCCGAGTTGCATAAGCAGACCGGGTTGGGGCGCGGGATCTTGCAGGCATGCATTATGGCCGCGGGCATGGGGGCAATGTACCTGATGTTATTCTTGGAGTGATCAGACCGTTTGTGACCCCTGTTCGGTCGTTCCCTGCTCTTTCTGCATTGCCTGCTGACGGTCGAGGTCTTTGATGACCTGCTCGTTCTTCATCTTCTGGTCTGCGGTAACCACACCCTTCTTGCTCATCTCCTCCTTGAGCTTCTTGCTGTTCTCGGCGATCTCCTTACGCGCCTGCTGCTTCTCCTTCTGCAACTTCGCCTTGTTCATCTTTGCCTTCAGCTCCTGCTTCATTTTGTAATATTTGTTCGGATCCATCATCCGGTTCACCCCGGCCTTACGGAGCAGATCTTCGTCGGAGTCGCCTTCAAACATAGTGGTAGTATACCAAAGTCGTGCCCCCGTAGCTCAGCCTGGATAGAGTGACTGGCTTCGAACCAGTAGGTCGTAGGTTCAAATCCTGCCGGGGGCACCATCCGGCTTCGCTCCTGCGGGAGCTACGCCGAGACGTGTTCTACCTTTTACCTTTCCCCATGCCCCACCGTTCTTTCGGACAACAACTCCTCACAAACTGGAAGTCCGGCCTCACGGTCGCCCTCATCTCGCTGCCGCTCTCCATCTCGCTCGCGATCGCATCTGACGCAACGCCCGTGATGGGAATCATCACTGCCATCTGGGCTGGATTCGTCGCTGCTATATTCGGGGGAAGCAGATTCAATGTCGTCGGACCGGCAGGCGCGCTTTCGGGAATCCTGACAACGTATGCGATTCTCCTGGGTGTCGGGATTCTGCCGATTCTCGCGATTGCCTCCGGGATTGTCATTATTCTTTTTGGGATTCTTCGTTGGGACCGGTATCTGATCTTCATCCCCTCAAGCGTAATGCACGGTTTTACGCTCGGCGTAGGGCTGATCATTGGCTTAAACCAGATCAACTTCGCGCTGGGTCTCAAGGGATTGCCGGCGCATGAATCCTTTATGGAGAACCTGATGGAATCCGTCATGCACGTGTCTGATGCACATTTGCCGACACTCGGACTCTTCTTCGCAACTCTCGCACTTCTCTTTCTGCTCCTTCGATTCATCCCGAAATTACCCGGCGCAGTCATCGCGGCGACACTCGGCATCGGCATTGGATATCTCTCCGAAACCGGAGCACTGCCCTTCACGTTCCTGACGCTTCTCTCTAAGTATGGGGCATTGAAGGCAACGTTGATCCAGATTCCTGTGTTCACAATGCCGACGCTCAACTTCACCCTCGCAAAAGCCGTGCTCACGATCTCCGTCGTCGCGGTGCTGGAGACCTTGCTCTCGGCAAAAATCGCCGATGGCATGACCAAAACCCGATTCGATCAAAAGAAAGAGATGTTCGGGCTGGGCCTTGCCAATATCGCCTCCGGGCTCGTGGGTGGATTGCCGGCCACGGGCGTCCTCGCGCGTACGGCCCTCAATGTGAAAATGGGTGCGACCTCGCGCATGTCGTCCGCCATCAACGCCGTCTGCATCCTCGTGATCGCTCTGCTCCTCTTCCCCGTTTTCCAATACCTGCCACTCGCGGTGGTTGCGGGCATTCTCGTCTTCGTCGCCATCCGCATGGTTGAGCTGGAACACTTCCGCCAGCTCTTCCGCTTCGACAAAACCATGTGGGGGCTTGCGCTGGTCGTCGCGGCTCTGACGGTGGCGATTGATCCCATCGTCGGCATTCTCGCGGGCGCCGCAGTCGCATTGCTCATCTTCGTGCAGCACCTCTCGGTGGGCCGCAGCGACATCACGATCCACCGCGATCGCAAAATCATCCGCAGACTGAGTCATCGGGACATCCACAAGCACGAAGATCACGGCGATATCACCGTGTACCGCTTTGCGGGAGAACTGACATACTTCAATGCTGAATCCCACGAACGATCGATCAAGCGCATCAAGTGCGAAACGCTGATCCTGAGCCTACGCAACCTCTTCTATCTGGATGTCGACGGACTGCATGTTCTCCATGTAATCATCGAAGACCGCCGCAAGCACGGCATCGACGTGATCCTGAGCGCCGTGAGTCCGTTCAATGAGAAAATGCTGAAGAAGACCGACTGGTTCCGACAGATGGATGCGCAACAGAAGATCTTCGCGAGCACGACCGATGCACTGACAGCGTTGGGCTTCCCACTGCGGTAATTGAATGATGGGAACGGAAAGAAAGCGTGGTCTTAGACCCTTGACTTTCCCGATGGAATGTGGATGATGTTCTTTCGTATTTCTTCCCCATTTTCTCTCATGCGCACACCGGAAACCCGCCAATCTCGTGACGGAATCACCAAACGGGAATTCCTGTCCGTTGTTGCCGCACTGACCGTCGGCGGATTGCTGACCGAAGGCGGGAGGCGACTCGCCAATTGGTACCAATCGTCGGGCGTGCACTCGAAAGAAGATGTGGAAGAGCATATTCGCAGCAGCAGAATCGTCTGGCAGCCGGCGGGGGAGATCGCGCAACAAGACTGTCTCGACGGACGCGGAACGCAGTGCGCGGTCGGCACCGCGGGGGGTAATGCGGGAGATTTCGCGATGAAGATCGGCGCATTGCAGGATGCAACGGGCCGGAGATTCACCAAAGCGCAGGTCGGCAACATGTTCGATCGTCACCGGGAAGTATTTCCTGGCAGATTTTACATGCACACCGACGATCACGCCCTGCACCATCTCGCGCATGAACTCGGCGTTTCCGATCAGGAAATTCTCGCGGTGCTGCACGATCCGCAGGGGCACCGCGTCCGCCTGATGAATCTGCTCAAAGATCCGAAGAGCATGGGCTGCGGCCACGCGGCGCGACTCAAAACACATGCCGGTACGGACGAGTATCCCGGCATCACGCCCGAGATCATGGATGCTGTGATGGAAAATTTCTTCGCGCGAAAATGGGACCGGGATCGTAACATGGACTACGCAGTGCTGCACGGCGAGCACGAAGAAAAATCCGTTCTGAGAGTTTCCACGGACGCGCCCTTCGATGCACGAACGATCGTGCCGATGATTCAGCCGTCGGTGATTCGACGCAGCGACGGACGGCCATCCTCGCTTTTCGTTATCCATCCCCAGGTGGAGCAGCAGAGTGAACGGGCGTGGGTCGAGCAGGCACTGGAAATTTCACGGTTGGCCGATATCAACGTCGCCCGCTGTCTTCAACTCATGCGCGAGTATCGGCGCGCGCATTTGCTGCGAACGGCGCGGGATCTGGTGAACGACCAGAAATTCTTCGATGCCAAATACGATCCTGCCAGCATGCGTATTGCCGTCGAAGAAGCCGCATAATGGCCATTGGAAGGCACGTTGATGGATTTTGAAATATTGTTATTTTATTGTATAATAATAGATAACAATGCTCCGTTCTCACACAAACATTCGGCTGTGGATTCTCGCGACGATCTGCTCCCTCCCCGTTGGTGCCGGACTCGCAATGATTTCGCACACGCCGTCGGATCTCTTTTCGATGGAGATCCACGGCACTCCCTCCCACGAAATTTCGATGGATGGTGAACTCTCGATCGGGCCCGCACAATTTGCGATGCGCTGCGAGGGTTCCGGCGAAGTAAAAGGTCCGTCGCATGTCCGGGAACAGATGCTCTGCGACATGTCTGGGGAAATGGATCGCCAGGCCGTCGAGATGTCGTACGAATTCCGATTCATCGATGGGAGCATGTACATGCGGCTGCGTTCCATGTTCGTCAACGGAAAGCCGATGTCCGATCCACGCGTGGCGCGCATCGTCGGTCTCTGGATCTTACTGCCGGATACTCCACCGCCTGATCCCTCCAAAAAGAAAACGCCGGAGCAGCAGCGGCAGAGCGCAGAGGATTTCCTGCGCGTGTCGGACAAGATCTTCACGATGGATAACGGCCCCCTGAGTAACGGACAGACGTACATCCTTCACCTACGAAAGGATGCCTGGCAGCCCGTCATCGCGGCGGCGCTCGCCAGTCAGCCCGGCCCGGTGATCGTGGATCCGGGCTCGGTCGATATCCACGTCGATATGCGGCTCGATATGGACAAAGGACATACGCTCAAACTGCTCGAGTTCCAGGCGAAGGCAGATGCTCAGCTCACCGGTGTTCCGGGGAAGGAGGAAACGCTGCCCCTCCTGGCAAGCTTCCGCGGGCGATTCCGCAGCACCAATGCAGCGGTAACGGTGGAGCGTCCAGCCACGGCGCTTCCCGCCGAGTCCGTGTTCGTGCGGTATTCGACCAAAGCGGGAGCGAGCGCAAACGTGTACGACGGCTTCGGGAACATGCTGCCATCCGATATTCCGATCAAGCGTGGTGTGTATCCACTGGATAGCGGCCTCTACCTCGTCGTGACCCGCACGCAGGTGATTTTGTTTGACGCAGTGGAGGGGAAGATCGTGCGCACGGCGCCGCGGTGATTGATCCATTGGCTTCAACGAGAGAAAACGTCGTTGTTTGACCGTGGCAAGGCAACGGGGATACGCTGATCCCCTTTTTCCATTTTTTTCTATGAACACCCCCCGCTCGACTCCACATGACCCAGCACTTGCAACAATCATGAGAGACCGTCGATCGGAACACGTAAACGGAGTACGGATGATCGCTTCCGAAAACTATCTTCACCCAAAAGATGTCGCTGCGATCAGGGATGCCCAGGACTCGGGCTTCGATCAATATTCCGAAGGGCATACTCCTGCTGATGGAAAAGATCTCCAGAGCGGCCGCTATTATCAACAAACGGCGCAGGTGGATCTGCTCGAACTTTTGGCAAAAGAACGTGTTGCCACAGTATTAGCAAAAGCCGCACCCGGCGAAGCGCATGTGAATGTACACGCACCCTCCGGAGCAGTAGCCAATCTCGCTGCCTTCCTTGGAATAATGGAGTTAGGAGAGAAAATGGTCTCACCAGACCTGAAGGATGGATATGGTCACCTTTCTCACGGTGCAAATTCACCAAGTATCGTTGGAAAAATGTTCAACGTCCGCGGCTACGTCGCGGATCCGCAGACGTTGCGGCTCGATTACGATGCAATCGCTCGTTTGGTAGAAGAGCATAAGCCACGCGTGCTTCTTGCGGGAGGATCGTCGTATCCCCGAGATATCGATTGGGCAAAAATCGTCGAGATCGCAAGGGCGCACAACGCAATCACCATGGCGGATATTTCTCATCCGGCGGGACCCATCGCTGCCGGCATCATGAATGATCCATATGCCGCCGGTGTTGATGTGATCATGACAACGACACACAAAACTCTGCGAGGCGCGAAGGGAGCCGTGCTCCTGTGGCGCGAGTCTCTGGCTCAACGATTGAAAAGCGAGGGACGGAAAGGAATGGACTTCGCCGAATTTCCCGGGCTCCTGGGAGGAGCATACAACCCCGCGATTGCCGCGCATGCGTCCACTTTCCTGCGCGCACAGAGTCGGGAATTTCGCGAGGAGCAAGAGCGAACCTTACGCTACGCGAAAATGTTGGCAGCCGAGCTCAAAAAGCGCGGTTGGAATGTCGTCACGGATGGCACCGATAACCATATCGTCCTCACAGACATCACGAAAACCGCAAAATTTGGAGGGAAACACGACAGCTGGTCGGCGGCGTTCGCTCTGGAGAGTGTCGGTATTTATGCCAATAAAAATGCCGTACCGCATTCTCCGGGAACCGCCGTGCGACCGGCGGGTCTGCGATTCGGTACGCAGGCTGTATCCGCACTCGGCGTGGGAGAAACGGAAATGAGAGAACTCGCAGGAATGATTGATGAAACTCTGCTATTGGGAGCAAAGGACGCAAAAATCGGAAAAATTCGAGGCCGCGTTCATGAAATGGCGTATGCGTTCCCGGCACCGACGTATACGTAAGCGATGAACCCAGCGGTATACTCTGATCCATGCCCTCCTGCCCCTCCTGCAGCTCTTCGTACGAACTTCTGCCCGGCGAAGCGGCTCTGCATGAAAAAATTGTGTCGACGTTCGAGACTGGGCCGATGGATCCGCCACAGATCTGCCCAGACTGTCGGCTACAGAAGAAGATGGCATGGCGCAATGAACGGCATTTGTATCACCGGAAGTGTGACAAGAGCGGCAAGATGATCCTCTCCGTCTATCCGGAGAAGACGCTGTTTCCTGTCTATGAGCGATCCGCATGGTGGGGAGACGATTGGGATGCATTGGAGTTTGGGAAGCCGTGGGATGACCGACCGTTCTTTGAGCAGTTTGGAGATCTTGTGAAGACCGTCCCGCGCTCGGCGCTCAACTCAATCAATGTCGAGAACTGCGACTACTGCAATTTCGCGTTCGATTCCCGCAACTGTTACCTGAGTCATCTGAGCTACAACAGCGAAGGACTGCTCTACTCGTACTGGATGCTCGACTGCAAAGATGATGTGGATTGCAGCTTCTGTCTGCAGACAGAACGATGCATCGACTGCACGGACTGTAACCACTGCCACAGTTGCCGGTCCTGCGTGCTCTCGCATACCTGTAGCGACTCCGCGTTCCTCTACGACTGCCGCACGTGCACGGAATGCCTGGGCTGCGTGGGATTACGCAGGAAATCGCATTGCATCTTCAACGAGCAGCTGACGAAAGAGGAATACCGCAAGCGATTGAAACAATTCGATCTGGAGAATCCTGCGCACGTTGCGCTCATGCGCAAGCGCGTGATGGAATTGCGGACAGAGCATCCGCACCTCTATTCCGTTCAGGACAAAACGGACGACTGCACCGGGGATTACATCTTTGAATCGAAGGACTGCAGTCATTGCTTCCAGATGTACCGTTCCCGCGATTGCATGCATGTGCAAGATGCCGAGACCAATGACGCTCTGCACTGCTACCACCCCGGCTGGTCGGACTTTATCTACGAAAACTACTCCCCCGTCCGACAGAAGAGCACAGCATTCACCATCCAATGCTGGGACGGCAACAACCTCTTCTACTGCGACAACTGCCAGCACTGCAGCCACTGCTTTGGCTGTGTATCGCTCCGGCACAAGAAGTACTGCATCCTGAACAAGCAGTACTCAAAAGAGGACTATGTGAAGATGCTGCCGACGATCGTCGCGCAGATGAAACAGCATGATGAGTGGGGCCGATTCTTCCCAATTGCCATGAGTCCGTTCGCCTACAACGAAACGATGGCCCAGCAGGAATTCCCCCTCTCCGAAGCGGAAGTGAAGAAGCACGGCTGGCGCTGGACCCACGAGACAATCGCGACGAAAGGGAAAGAAACGATCACACAGGATCAACTCCCCGTGAAGATTCAGGACGTGCCGGACAGTATGACAAAAGAAGTTTTGGCATGCGTGGAATGCAAACGGAATTACAAAATCATTCCGCAGGAACTGAAAATCTATCGCGAGATGGGTTTTCCGCTCCCCCGCTCCTGCCCCGAGTGTCGCTACCTCGCACGACTGAAGAACCGCAATCCGCGGAAGCTGTGGAAGCGTTCGTGCCAGAACTGCAGCAAAGCCATCGAAACCACATATTCTCCTGACCGGACGGAGAAAATTGTCTGTGAAGACTGCTATTTGAAGGCTGTGTATTGAACAGTGAAAAATCACTTTTCTGGATTCTCAGTTTTACTCATCAGTAAGCCAGATTTGGATGTTCTATGGTGGGATGGAACGTCCTAGAGAGGTCAGATAAAAGAAAACCGCCTTTTGGGGCGGAATTCGATTACCCTGGTTAGAACTCAAACCTCGACAGTACCTGCAGCATATCACAAGCAAAAACAGCATGTCAAATTCCTTTCACGTATGTTCCCCACTGCCGAATCGTTGGGGGGTGACGCTATGGTTAGCGCTCAAATCTCGACAATTCTGAGACGGGGTTCGATTCCCCCACCCTCCACCATTCGGTATCATCTCTTACTATGCGCCGCCAACTCACCGAACTTCTGCGTCTCTGCGATCTCCGGGAAGACGAGACTGCACTGTATCTCCTGCTCTTGAAGCTCCGAAAAGCGACCGTTCCGCAGCTCATCGGGGAAAGCGGGCTGCACCGCATGACGGTCTACCGCGCGATCAAGCGCCTGCAGGAGCGCAATCTTCTCGAAGTGACCCGCCTCAACGACAAGCAGGATCTGTACGCGCCGCTGTCCCTCGATGCACTGATTAACACTGTCGAACATCAGGAACGCCGGTTCCGCAGACTGGCACTCAACCTCCGGAACATGGATCGTCTATTGCCGTACATGCAAACAGAGGAGGGCGAGAACAATGAATTGGTTGAAATTCGCGACGGCCTCGATGCATTTCGCGAGGAGTACCTCAAGTTCCCCGAGCTCTGCGAAGGTGAGTATTTGCATATCGGTTCAATGGAGAATCTCTGGAAGTCCGCAAATTTGACCTACGATTGCCCCGAAGAGCGCGGCTTCATTCACAAACGGATGAACAAGGGGGTCAGTTGCCGCATCATCAACATCTACTCTCCAATCGCCGAAGAATTCCGGGAAAACGATTCCCGCGAAATGCGGACGACGAAGCTCACTGATGCTCTCCCTATTGTGAAGAACTATCTCGGAATCACCGAACATCAAGCATCGTACTTCCTCTGTGAACCGGACCATCCTCGCGTGATCGTCATGAAGCAGCCAGAACTCGTCGCCATGCACAAGCAGCACTTCGAGAAGTTGTGGAAAGCATCCGTATAACCAGGATTGTCACAGCTGTATGAAATAATCTATGAGGTGATTTGCTCTTCTGGAAGAGAAAATTACAGAAGATGCCAAAGAATGTTGTTGGATGAACGAATCGCCGCAATCATGAGAGCATGCCGAAGACCTGTCCGATGACCGGCGCGCCGTTTGAGATCACCGCGATAGAAATGAGCATGCGCAAAAAGCTGGGAATTGAAGAAGAACCGAAATTTCACCCGATCTTCCGCTTCATGCAACTCGGAGCATTCTGGCAACACTGGAATTTGCATAAACGAACATGCGATAAGACTGACAACCCGATCATCTCCGTCTTCCCGGAGAATTGCCCATACCCCGTCTGGCAGCGTGATGAGTGGATTAAGAACGCAAACCCGCCAGGAGCGGACTACGATCCGTCCAAGCCGTTCTTTCCTCAACTGCTCGAACTTTTCCGGCGCTGCCCGATTCCCCACAACGTCGGCGCGGGAAATGAGAACTGCGAGTACACCGACGACTGGTGGTACTGCAAGAATTGTTACCTCTGCCACAGCGGAGTCGAATGCGAGGATTTGCGCTACTGTTACAGAACAATCCATTGCAAGGATTCTCAATATTGCGTGTTCAGCTTCGAGAGTGAGAAATGCGTCGATCTGATTGATTGTCATAGTTGCTTCCGCGTCGCCTATGCCTCCAAATCCTGGCAGTGCCGTGACTCGGCGTTCTTGTATGACTGCCGCAACTGCCATGACTGCTTGTTCTGCTGCAACCTCCGGAACAAATCCTACTGCATCGGAAATAAACAGCTGACGAAGGAAGAATACGAGAAGCAGAGTAAAATCTGGGACTTCCGGTCAAGAACCAATTATGAGCGAGGCAAAGCGGAGTTCGCGACGATGCTGCTAACGAAAGCATGGCACCGCGCGCTCTTCGTTGACCGGTCGGAGAGCGCGACCGGCAATTACCTCGACCAGTGCAAGAACTGTGAAAACAGCTTCTTCCTCTCCGAGCGGATGGAAGATTGCGTCAACGTCCTGCGCGGGGGCATCGACGTGAAAGATTGCGTGGATGCGGTGAGCCCTTTCGGCCCGACGGAACTCGTCTTCAACAGCTCATTGCCACAGGACCACTGCTACGACATTCGATGTTGCTGTGACATGGTCCAGTGCAAGTACATGGAATATTCCGCGCATTGCTTCCAATGCGAGCATTGTTTTGGCTGCTGCGGTCTCGTTGGGAAAAAATATCATCTCTTCAACAAACCATGCGAGCCGGAGGAATTCGAGAAGCGCAAAGCGCAGATCATCACGCAGATGAAGAAAGAGGGAATCTACGGCGACTTCTTCCCGGGCTCCTTCGCGGCGAGTCCGTACGAGGAATCTCTGGCTGGTTTCTACTGGCCGCTCTCAAAGGACCAGGCGACGAAATATGGCTTCTGGCTGCGAGGAAAGCCGTCTGAACGAACACCAGATGCGCAGGATGCAGCGACGATTCCGGATCGGTGTGATGCCGCGAACGCTGACATCGCGCAGAAAGTTTTCTGGGATGCATCAGAGAACCGCCCGTTTCAGATTCAGGCTGCGGACGTGACATTCGCCCAAGACCTCGGCATTCCCCTGCCCTACACGTACTACATGCGGCGTATCCAGGAAAACTTCCGGTGGATTCCGTTCAACGGAACGTTGCGGATAACCACATGCGCCAAATGCAAAACGAAAACGGAAACGTCGTGGCCGAAAGAATATGACGGTAGGATTTTGTGTGAAGGATGTTACCTCAAAGAGGTTTATTAATTCGATGGCATGTCGGGGCGTTGCATGCAACGCCCCTACCAGTACGCGTTCATGTTCGTAGGGGCGCAGCATGCTGCGCCCCTACATGTGTCATGAAGACAATTCCTTCAACAACCTCCGATTAATCTCCACATGCTGCTCAAGCGACGCAATCGATACCCACTCCTTCGCACCATGCAGATCTCCCCCCACGGGGCCGTACAGGAACGCGGGGATGCCGCGTGCGGTGAAGAAGCGTGCATCAGAGGAACCATGTTCTCGCAGGACAGGCACGGAGACGCCGGTGACCGCGGTCCCGATACGCTGCATCAACAGAACCATCGGGTGCTCTGGATCGCAGTAGACGCAATCGCCATGCTCAACTTCCGCAATACGGCAGTCCTTCGGCATCAGTGCGGAGAGCGCCGAGAGTGCATCGGACGGGGTTTTCCAGATTTCCGGCGGGAAGCGCACGTCGAGCACACAGCTTGCCTCCCCTGGAATCCGGTTGAACGCGTCGCTGCCGAACAGTTGCGTCGGCGTCACCGTCACCTGCCAGTCGCCCTCGATGGAGAACCGTGACGTCAGTTGCCGCACAGCGTCCATCAGGCGCGGCACAGGATTGTCGCTCTTCCAGGGCATCGCGGCATGGCCGCTTGTTCCGGTCGCCGTGAGCTTGGCCCAGAGCGCTCCTTTGAGTTCGGTGACAATGCCATCGGCCTCACCGGTGTCCGGCGTAAACGCAACGGGGGCGGAGCCGAGTATCTTCTGGTCGAGCAGTTCTCCCGGCGTATGACCACCGACTTCTTCGTCACTCGTGAGGAGAACGCTGATAGGTGGGATCGATCCTGATTCGCACGCTTCTTTGTATGCAATCAGGAACGTGAGGTCTGCCCCCTTCATGTCTTTGACGCCACGGCCGTATGCGCGATCGCCGTCGACGCGGAGGCTGAATTGATCATCGGAACCCGGCACGACATCGGTGTGCCCGAACCAGAGCAGTTTCGGTTGCGGATGTTGCAGAAAAACGTACGGCGATCCTTTCACTTCACCACGTATAGGTGTTAGACCGGATGAAGAAAGAAATGTTGTGAGAATCCAATCGAGACATCGCGACTTCTCGGCGCTGTCAGTGCCCACAGAACGAAACGCAATGAATACTTTCAGCAAATCAAGAAATACATCCATGCAACAACGATATCAAATTAATCGTCCGAAGGCGCGGGTCTCGTGGGCCCCGCGCCTGAGGACACCGCTGAAAGGGAAGGGTGGGCCCGTGGGAGGGACACCGCTAGGTGGCCCTTCCACGAATTCAAAAAAGGCGCCAGCCATCCGTTCGGATGTATGACGCCCTGTTGAGCGCACAGCGTTATCGGCGGCGCTTCTTGGTCGACTTCCTCTTTTTCGTCGCCTTCTTCTTTTTCTTCTTAACCATAGAAGAGTGGGGAAGAAATAAAACTTCTTCCGACTCTACGAGAAAATTTTATTTTTGAAAAGAAATTTCCGAAGCGGAAATGCAAAATTGTTTTGTTGTGAAAAAAAGAAATTTTAGAGATTTTCAAGAAGATGTCCCATTTTTTCTTTTTTTGTCTTCAAATATTTTTTCTGGAGCTCCGATGACGCCGCGATTTCGATGGGAAGTTGATCGACGATGTGCAGTCCGTACCCTTCGAGACCGACGACCTTCTTGGGATTATTCGTGAGGAGTCTGAGCTTGCCGACGCCGACGGCCTTGAGAATCTGCGCGCCGATGCCATACGTACGCAGGTCCACGGGAAAACCAAGACGCTCATTGGCTTCGGCAGTGTCGATGCCGTGGGCGCTCTGGAGGGCATAGGCCTTGATCTTATTGGCCAACCCGATGCCCCGCCCTTCCTGTCGCAAGTAGAGCAGTACACCTGTGCCTTCGTCTGCGATGCGACCCATCGCGACCTTGAGCTGATGACCACAATCGCAGTGGACCGATCCAAGCGCATCGCCCGTCAAACATTCGGAGTGCACGCGGACGAGCGTGGGACTCAGCGCGTTGATCGATCCTTTGACCAGTGCGACATGATCGAGATGATGCAGCATGTCGCGGTACACGTGCACCGTCCACGTGCCCGTATCTGTCTGAAGCTCCGAGGTTGCCTCCAGGCGCACGAGTGTTTCGTGCCGGCTCCGCCAGGCGATCAGATCGGCAATGGAGATGACGGGGATATCGTGCTCCGCGGCGAACACCGAGATCGCGACCCGCCGCATCATCGCGCCATCGTCATGCATGAGTTCACTGAGGATGCCGCCGCTGCGCAGTCCCGCGAGCCGGCACAGATCCACCGACGCTTCGGTGTGTCCCGCGCGCACCAGCACGCCGCCGTCACTCGCGCGCAGCGGGAAGATGTGTCCGGGATGGCGGAGATCCTCCGGTCGTGCGACAGGATTGATCGCCGCGCGCACGGTCTCGGCCCGATCGGCCGCCGAAATGCCCGTCGTGATCTTGTCGGCAGCATCGATGCTGATCGTGAACGGCGTCCCGAGGCGCGATGTGTTCTCGGCAACCATCGGCGGGAGTTTGAGCTGATCGGCGATGTCGTTGCTCACCGGCAGGCAGACGACGCCGCCCGTATGGCGAATCATGAACGCCATTTTTTCTGCAGTGACATGCTCGGCCGCAAGAACAAGATCCCCCTCGTTCTCGCGCTGCTCATCATCGGTGACGATGACGAAGCGGCCGGCACGGAGGGCATCGAGGGCGGCGGGGATGGAAGATAACGAAGTCATGGGAAGGACGAGAATACTAGAATAATGGAATATTTGGAAAGAGTTTTATCAAGGTTTGCGTTACATTGACGCTCTTCACCACAGTTCAGGACCCATTCCAGGAGCTCGCCCCTCTCCCGCTTGCGGGAGAGGGTGGCGCGTCGCGCGCCGGGTGAGGGCAGGAAACTAGGCATCACCCTTCGGTGAACGACACAAACGAGATTACTTAATCTGAATCGAGTACGACTCCCTGACACTGAGCGGCACCCCATGCCGCACACTCGCCATATACGTCCCCGGAGGATACGTGTAGCGGAATCCGCACTCGGGGCCTTTAAAACCGTACTGGTCAACGTCATCGAGCGGATAGATCAAGCAACCGACGGGATCCGCGCTGCTGACCTCGAGCACCATCTGCCGGCCGACATCTTCGGCAACGGTCGGGTTCTTCGGTACCGTGAAGGTAAACCAATCCTCCAGATCGCCGGTATCGAGACTGTCGGAACGAGCTTTGCCAAGGGGCAATGTGGCGGCCTGCGAGAAGCCGTCGTTTCCATCACCGGTTGTTGTCTTGACCGACACGCTGTACATGGGCGCAAGCTTTTCGGGTTCAAGCTGCAACCGCCAGTTGCCGGGCGAGAGCGCCGCGCGGATGATGCAGTTTTTTCCGTCCTGGAATCCCAAATAATACTCCTGCGAAAATCCGCTGCGTCCTAAATGGTAGAGGCGGCAGGTGAGCGAACCGTTATTCCATTCCGTGATGGCAGTCTGGATATCGACCACCATCGCGCTGGTCACCGAGAACTCGTAGGAGAACGGTGTCTTCCCATCGAAGGTGTTCTTATCGCTGAAGGGCACAGTCACGTTCTTTGTATTGGCCTGAGCATGCTCCATCGCCTTGCGCTCCTGTTCGATGACTCTCAGAGCGGCGGCAGCGCGTTTTTCGAGCTCGGTCATGGCCGATGATGCGGCGTTACTGTCTCCGGGCGTTTCACTGACGATTACCGACGACGACGCGCGCGAACGCGCAAGACTGTGCGCAGCCATCGCGTTCCAGATGTAGGCGGCCGCCTCTCCACGCTCCATAATCTGCGCGGGATGGTAGAGCTCGCCATCTTGGCCGGGAATCGGGAGAATTTTTTCGACGAGCGCGGTGTGCACATACCCTGCGAACCAGTCACTCGCGGAGACATCGGTATACATCTTCACCTGGGCATTGAGATCGGCTTCGGGAATACCGAACACGACCACTGCGAGCTTGAGTGCCTCGGCACGCGTTACAGGCTGTCCGGGCTTGAAGACACCGCCATCATATCCCTTCACAAAACCTTTGCCGTACGCATCGCAGACGTAGAACTCATACCAGCTGTCGATCGCGATGTCGCTAAAGCATCCCCCAACCTTCTCCGGCTCAATCTTGGCGGCGATGTAGAGCATCTTGAGCATCGCTGCACGATTCACCGGATCCGTTGGACGGAAGGTGCCGTCGGGATTGCCGCTGATCACCCCGGCATCGGTAAGCTTCTCGATCGCTTGGCGGTGCGGATACTTGGACGACACGTCGGGGAACCGGAGTGCGAACACCGGGAAAGAGACGATGAGAAGCGAGAGCGTGAGAACAACGGAGAGGCGTGTGCGCATCGAAGAATCGGGGAGGAGGGCCCCATCGTAACGTGAACAATTGAATTGTTCAATAATTCAGCAACGCTGTTTCCGTATCTGCGCAAGCGAATGTAGAACCGCGCGCGCCGCCTCTCCTCCTTTGTTCTCCGCCCCCCGCGAACGCGCCTTCGCATGGCGCAACTTCTTGACGTAGAGCACCTCAAACGCGAACGGGATTCCATACTTCACTTGAACATCCATGATGCCCCGAGCGCTCTCCCGAGCGAGAAGTTCGGCATGGTGCGTCTGGCCCTCTACGATAATCCCGATACCAATGAGTGCGTCAGCCTTCTTCGCTTTGGCAAGCGTCATGCCTATTAACGGCAGCTCGAATGAGCCGGCCGCTGGATATTCCGTAATGTTCGCCGCTTTGATTCCAGCTTTGAGCAAGACTTCCCTCGCTCCTTTGACAAGTTGATCGATCTCATCTTCATAGAAGGAGGAATACACGATGCCGATCCGCCATTGGGGATCGACACGAATGGAACTGTGAACGAATCCGGACGCACGCTTCATATCCGGATTCTAGCATGCCAGAGCCCCTTATGCCGCATCCTGCCTCCGCAAAACGTTCGCGGATCCAGGTTGTGTGGGCTCCAATACCTCTAACACCGAGGAATTCTCGAGAACATTCAACCATTGCCCGCTGACATGTTTAATTTTTGCAAGCGGACCAAGCACCTTATGGAAATCATGGGGAATCTTCTCCGGCAATCGCGCATATTGCGGCCGAAGTCCGGCAAGGGCCGCATAATAGTCACCACGCACATTCAAACTGACATCGTTGACCTGCTGTGGCCGCAGGCGGCTCCAGATGTTCAGAAGCTCCCTGTCTTTCTTCGTGGCCACGTCTAAAGTTTTTTCGATAGTACGCAAATTGTCAGCAATGTTTCTGAACTCCGATTGTACGCGGGAAGAAAGCTCGCGGAGCTCGTTCTGCGTCAAATGTTGGATGCGCTCTGGAGATGCGGACGCATGAAGATCCGCGAGCGTCTCGCGCAGCTCGATAACATCAATATTTGGGGTGTTTTTGATCAAAGAATGATGTGTATGTTTACTTGATATTATAGATTATTTTTTGTTTTTCAGCAAATACCGTCCGAGCATATCTGTCTCAACATTCACCCGATCCCCTTTCTTGAGCGACCCGAGCGTAGTGTTCTTCATTGTATGAGGGATAAGCGCAATCGTTACTTCTTTGCTGTTCACTTTCGCGATGGTGAGTGACACTCCATCGATGGCGATAGAACCCTTGGGCACGATTGAGTGAAAAGTGAAAAGTGCCCGCCCGGCCGCGGTCGGACGGGGAAAGTGAATAATTATTTCCGCACTTTTCTCTTTTCTCTTTACACTTTTCACTCGTCCCGTTCCTTCTACATGCCCCTGCACCACGTGTCCGTCGAGTCTCTCTCCCGCCTTCATCGCCCGCTCCAGATTCACTCTCTCCCCTTTCTTGAGTTTACCAAGACGTGACTTCTTGAGCGTTTCGGGAACGACATCGAACTGCATTGAAGCTTTTGTGAGTTTGACGACCGAAAGGCAGACGCCAGAGACGCAGATGCTCGATCCGATCTTCAGATCCGTGAAACTCTTGGGCCGTTCGATCGTCAGACCTAACGGAGATCCGCGGGTCGAAGACCCGCGCTCGAGAACTTTCGCCGTTGCTTCGATGATTCCAGTAAACATGGAGGACCATTATAGAGCGAAAATGACCAAATTCGGAATCCTCGGTCGCGTCGGTCCCCTCGGTTTCCTCGGTTTCTTCTTGTCTTACCCTAGACATCTCTCATTTTTTCCTGTAAGCTGAAGGGCCTTCGCGGCCGCAGCAACGCGGGCCGCTTTTTTTGTGTTCCTGAAAATTGCCTTCTATGGAAAAAACCGCTGCCAAAGGCGCACATCCCGAACCCCGACGAAACGACGTGATCTCCGTCCGTGGGGCAAAGATGCACAACCTCAAGAACATCGACGTGCAGATTCCCCGGAATAAATTGACCGTGATCACCGGCCTCTCCGGATCAGGGAAATCATCACTCGCCTTTGACACCATCTTCGCCGAAGGCCAGCGCCGGTATGTGGAGAGCTTGAGCGCATACGCCCGGCAGTTCATCGCGCAGATGGAGAAACCGGAAGTCGAATCTATTGAAGGCCTGAGCCCGGCAATTTCGATCGACCAAAAGACGGCGCCTCGCAATCCCCGCTCGACCGTCGGCACGGTGACGGAGATCTACGACTACATGCGTCTACTCTGGGCAAAGATCGGTAAAGTGCATTGTGCCGTCTGCGGCAAGATGCTCGGCAAACAATCCACGAGCCAGATCGTCGAGACCATCGCGAAGATGCCGGAGGGACGAAAAATTTTCCTCCTCGCGCCGGTCGTCCAGGGCCGCAAGGGCGAACACGTGAAGATCATTGAGACGATCCGCCGCGAAGGATTCGTCCGCATGCGGGTGGACGGGAACGTCGTGACGACCGACGAGGACACGAAACTCGATCCCAAGAAGCCCCACACGATTGAGATCGTCGTGGACCGGTTGATCGTCCGCGATCTGGAGGTGACGGATGGGAAGGCGAATCCCAACCGCAGTCGTCTCGCAGATTCCGTCGAACTTGCGTTGAAGAAAGGCGAAGGGTCGTTGATGGTCCTCGATGTCGAGAGCAACGAGCAGACGCGATTTTCGGAATCCTTCGTCTGTCCCGACCATCCCGACCAGCCGATCCCGGATATCGAACCGCGCAGCTTCTCGTTCAACTCTCCCCACGGCGCGTGCGAAACATGCCACGGACTCGGGTCGATCCTCCAGGTGGAAGAGAGCTCGGTGATCCCGAACCCGAGATTATCGCTCGGCGAAGGTGCAATTCATCCGTGGGCGACATCGGCGAGCCGCACCGGATTCATGACGCAACTCCTTGAGGCGCTCAGTGAAGAAGTCGGCTTCAGCATGGATACGCCGTGGGAAAAACTCAGCGACGATCATCGCAAGATCATCCTGTGGGGCTACCCGAAATCCCTGAGCGTGAACATCAATACGCAGAAGTTCGGCGGTAGTTATCAGACAACATACGAAGGCGTGATCCCAAATTTACGCCGTCGCCACAGCGAAACCGAGAGCAGTTACATGCGGACGCAGATTGAGGAATACATGTTGGAACTCCCCTGCGACGAATGCGGCGGACGAAGACTCAAGAAAGAAATTTTGGCCGTGACGGTCGGCGACAAAAATATTGTGGAGGGAACGGATATGAGTGTGGATGAGGCACGGGAATTCTTCTCGACCATCAAGATCTCCGAGTATGAACGGACGATTGTGAAGAAGGTGCTGACAGAGATCATCGCACGCCTGAGTTTCCTCGAGAACGTGGGTCTGAAATACCTCACTTTGTCACGCTCTGCAGCGACGTTGTCCGGAGGCGAAGCGCAGCGCATTCGTTTGGCAACGCAGATCGGCTCCGCGCTGCAGGGAGTGCTCTACGTGCTCGATGAGCCGAGTATCGGACTTCACCAGCGCGACAATGCGAAACTGATCACGACACTCACGCAGCTGCGCGACCTCGGCAACACCGTGATCGTCGTTGAACATGACGAAGAGACGATTGAGGCAGCGGACTATCTGCTCGAAATCGGCCCCGGCGCGGGCAAGTACGGCGGCGAAGTGATCGCGCAGGGCACACCGGCAGACCTGATCAAGCAGCCGAACTCCGTGACCGGCCAGTATCTGAGCGGCAAGAAGTTCATCGCGATTCCGGGGAAGCGCCGCAAAGGAAGCGGCAAGACGGTCACGATCACTGGTGCGGAGCACCATAACCTCCAGAATATTGATGTAACGTTCCCGCTCGGGACATTGATTGGAGTCTCCGGCGTCTCGGGATCGGGAAAATCGAGCTTGATCCACGGGATCTTAGGACCAGAGCTCCAGCGCGTGCTCAATAAAGCCCACACGAAGCCGCAGAATGTGAAGACCATCGACGGTCTGCAGCATCTGGATAAAGCGATCGTCATCGATCAGTCCCCCATCGGACGGACTCCCCGCAGCAATCCCGCCACCTATACCGGCGTCTTCACCGACGTGCGCGACATGTTCTCGGCAACGCCGGAAGCGAAACTGCGCGGCTACAAGCCCGGACGATTCAGCTTCAACGTGAAAGGCGGACGATGCGAGGAATGTGAAGGTGATGGACTCAAGCGAATCGAAATGCATTTTCTCCCTGACGTCTTTGTGACCTGCGAGACCTGCCATGGCGAGCGCTACAACCGCGAGACGCTGGAGATCACCTACAAGGGAAAGAACATCGCGCAAGCGCTGGATATGACGATCACCGAAGCACTGGAGTTCTTCAACGCCGTGCCTTCGATCAAGAGCAAGCTCCAGACGCTCGAAGATGTCGGCCTCGGCTACATCCACCTCGGCCAGAGCGCGACCACGCTCTCGGGCGGCGAAGCCCAACGCGTGAAGCTCGCCACCGAGCTGACCAAGCGCGCGACGGGCAAGACCTTCTACATCCTTGATGAACCGACGACCGGTCTGCACTTCGATGATATCCAAAAGCTCCTCGAAGTTCTCCAGCGCCTGGTCGAAAAAGGCAACACCGTCCTCGTGATCGAACACAACCTTGATGTTCTCAAGTGCGTGGATTGGATCCTGGACCTCGGACCCGACGGCGGGAGTGGAGGTGGATTGATTGTGGCGCAGGGAACACCGGAGGAAGTCGCGGAGGTCAAAGGGAGTTACACCGGAGAATATTTGAAGAAGATGTTGGGGAAGAGAAAGAAGTGACCGACGGGACCGAGGGGACCGACGAAACCGAGGTGCCTTTTCGGCATTGTATGAAGACACTTCGGTACCTTCGGTGCCATCGGTCCCTTCGGCGCCCTCCCATCACTTCCACTTAATACTGCACCCAATCGCATTGGCCTCCTGCTTCGCGGGGGCCTCCCCTTTGAGACTCGCCTCAATCGCGTCGCGCAGATTCTGTTCCTTCACCTCCGCCGGATTCTTCCAGTTATCGTCGACCCGACCTTTGTACTGGAGCGTGCGCTTCTGATCGAACACGAAGCAATGCGGTGTACAGAGCGCACCGTACGCTTTGGCGACTTCCTGCGAGGCATCGTAACAGTACGGGAACGGGAATCCTTTCTCTTTGTAGCGAACCTTCATCGCGTCGAACGAATCATCGGGATACTGCTCGGCATCGTTGCTGTTGATGAGGACGAACTGTGCGCCTTCCTCGTCAAAATGCTCCGCGAGCGCAATGAGCCGGTCTTCGACCGCCTGCGCGTACGGGCAGTGATTGCACGTAAAGATCACGACCAGCACGGGGTCCTTGATCATGTGGGTATCGATCGTGAGACCGTCCGCGGACGGTAATTGGAAGTGCGGGAGCGGGGCGCCGATGGCGAGGACGGTGGAGTTGGAGTCGATGAGGACCATAGAAAGGAATAATAGAGTAATGGAATACTAGGACAAGCTTTAGACACAGTTTCCTATTATTCTATTACTCTAATATTCTCATACTCTTGAAGCGCCACTTCACCGCAACGGCCTTCGTCATCGACTCAAAGAAAAGAGTCCTTCTGTTATGGCACAAACGCCTCCAGCGCTGGATGCCGCCCGGTGGGCACGTGGACCCGGATGAGGCACCGGAAGATGCAGCGAAGCGCGAATGCAAAGAAGAAACGAACCTAGATGTGGAGATCATCGGTGACGCACAGGATGACCTCTTCGCTGGGAATCCAGATGAAGGCCGGATGCTGAAGAAACCGATCGCAATGCTCCTCGAAAACATTCCGGAGTCCAAAGAGAGGAATGAACCTGCGCATCAACACATGGACTTTCTCTACATCGCCAAACCACTGAATGAAGATCAGGCGGAAGAAATCACGGACGAGAGCGACGGCATGCGGTGGTTCATGAAAAAGGAGATCGAGAAGTTGGATGAGCGGACGGAGATATTTGCGAATGTGAAAGAGTATATTTTGCGCACACTCCAATAAACATGTTCACATCGAACTCCTGGCTCTGCGGAATTTCATATATTCCTCAAATGATATTTGATCGGTGACGAAACGTTGATAGGCATCGAGATCCAAACGAACATCATCCACAATATCGCTTCCGTGCAATTGTTTGTACTTCACGGAGCGATACGCGCTCTCTGCAACCCTGATCTTCGTTTCGGCAAGACTCAGCGGACTACAGTTGATGATGGATTTTTCTATATCTGTTCGACCAACACTGCCCCGATAGAATGTTGGAGTAGCCGCAATCGTTTGCACACGGTCAGTTCCCACCTGACGCTGATCGGGATCGGAGATCACAATGAACGGCACACCGGCGTCGTAGGCAATGCTTGCCGCCTCCATGATATTCCTCATATCTTCCTTCTGGTCTCGTCTTGCATACGCGATACCAGGTAATTGCAGGACAAAGCCATTGAGCGTTCCTTCCAAGATCCCTCCTTTTATGAAAGCGACAAGATTGCGATAATTCGACAATGCATCTGCGGTAACGGATTCGATACCTGGCAAAAGCTTGAAACGTCCGCTTGTTCCTGTCGGACGAAGAACATTTCTCGGTCGCTGTTGTTTTGTTCCGGAATCGACATCGATGTTGAACCGACTCCAGTTGTAGACCGGAGGATTCGACCCAGTCGTCACGGACTCATACCTGCTGATGAACGGCTGGAACGTATCGTTGGCAAGTACTTTGTGCAACCCGCGCGGCGCGAAGAGATTGCCATCACAATACAATGCCATCTTCCCTTCCAATTCGTCTCGCGAACTTAAATAGATGGCGTTCGTTAAATTTCCAGGAAAATCACTGGATAACAGCGAGGCGGGATTGTTTCGTCGGCGTTTGGGAACAGCCTCCATGGCAATGGTGAAGAGAATGCTGTTGTTTTCAAGTTTTTCGGGATCAATCCCATCTGCGACTGCCTGGATGATTTCCGCAGCATTATCCGTTCCAACGATAACGATGGTCTTGCCCACGCGGCGTCGAACATGCTCGCGAAGGGTGTTCACATTGCCTTCGATCGTGTCGCACCGCGCCTCACCGCTGTCCTGAAAAGGATCGGCCTCTTCCACATCAATGGACCGGAATAAGCCTTTCACTTCAGCGCCGACGTTGTGATGAAGTACTTCTTCAACTTTTCCTCGCTTTGGACGAATATCTTTGACTTTCGCATCATCACTGACATCTTCACCGGCACCAGTGCCGCCGAAAACGATGATGCGGAGGTTGTTTCCGTTACTCATACGACAAAAGCAGAATAATATTGTACGGTTATACTTCGTAGCCGCAAGGCTAATTTCGCGATTCAATCCTGTTCCGCCTCCCCGACTTTTGGCATGAAATACTGAGCATAACTCGCGAACCGACGACCGACGATGTCGACGAGTTCCTCCCCTTTCTTTCCGTCAGCGATAGTCTTTGCAACAAGATGCTGCATGACAACCGTCGATTCCCCCTCTGCCATTCCTCTTGCCGAAATCAATGCCCCCCCGAGAAATCCCGCATCATTCCCGTACACGTCACCCGGAAATTCCCCCTCGGCAAGCGTTGGCTTGTAATCGACAGTTGCTCGTCCCCGCACTGCAACAGGAATACCCCACCTGGCCAACGTATCCACTGCTCTCCGCAACAGGGAACGGTCTTTGCTGTTTGAACGAATGTTCCCCGGACCAGGTGCCGCCAAGATCAATCCTTGGAACCGCTTTTGCCCGGGAGGCAAATGGTGCTCCTTGCGCGCACCTTCCACTTCATGATCATGCAAGAGACGATAATCGGAAGCGGAGCCCAGTTTTACAGTTTTTATCCCAGAGATCAGTCTGAATGGACTGCGTACATTGCCCACCGGAATATCACATGGCCATGGTCCTCTTCCGCTGAAGTCCCAAGCAGTATCATCGGACGTACGAACGGCAATGGGTTCCGCACGGGATTGAAACGACGGAAAAGCTCCGGCTCGCGCGTTATTGCACTTGGTCAATCCGAAGTACGACAACGCTTGCCGCGCATCGTTGCAAACCACGGCCATGCGACCGCGGGCTTCCCCATTGGTTCTATCGATCATCTCGTCGGCCACTCCCAATTCGATTGCGCTGCGACCACTCCGCAACGCTTCGTTGCTCTCGTCATCCATGGTATCCATCGAACACCACGACACCCATCGTGTACGACTGGGCGGAAGACCTATCTGCGCTGCCGTCACCAATTCTTCCACTTCGTCCGAGCCCTCCACGATGATAACGGCATCTGGAGAAAATTTCGTCAGGAGGTTACGGAAAAATTCGATGTACCGTTGATGAATCCCCGCAGTACCATCCGAACTGTCGATGGGCTTCGGGGAAAAAATTGTGAACTCCGAAATTCTCCGACGAACACTCTGCGAGGCCAAATTGTACGCAGCCCGGAAAATATCTTTCGGGCTGTACGCCGGAACGACGGCGGGGACGCCACGGCCGGGTGCGTGCACTAGGCGCCCCATGGGTGTTCCGCCCAGCGCCACTCCTATGACCCTCAGGCCGCCAATCGGGCCTTCAACCGTGATGTTTTCGGCTTTGAGCGTCATGGGTCATTAAGGATAAAATCCGACCGGGGAGATGTCAAAAATGATATACGTTGTTTGGAGCATCTGCGAGGGAAAAACACGTGGTTTTCCATAGAGAAATATGCGAGAATTCCCTCCATGCCCTCTTCGCAATTGCCGAAGGCCATGCGCTTCGCCACTCAGGCGCACGCCGAGCAGAAGAGAACGTCCGGAGAACCCTTCATTACCCACCTCGCAGCCGTGGTGGAATTGCTCAAGGGCATCGGCGCGGATGAGGAAACGCTGACGGCTGCGTGGCTGCACGACACACTGGAAGATACCGAGGTCACCGCGAAGCAACTGAGGAAGGAGTTCGGTCCAGTCGTCACGGCACTCGTGGAAGGCGTGACGAAAGTGCAGCAATTGGAGAAGACGTTCGACAAGCGCGTCCGCAACATGGAATCGGTCCGGAAAATGTTCCGCAGCATGGGTCGCGACATTCGCGTGCTCTTTATCAAGCTCGCTGACCGTCTCCACAACATGCGGACGATCGAATTCGTGCCGGTCGAAAAACAGGCGCGCATCGCGCGGGAAACGATGGATATCTACTGTCCGCTGGCGCGGCTGCTGGGTATCCGCGGCTGGTATGAGGAACTGACCGATCACTGCTTCCGGGTGCTTGATCCCGTCGAATACAGTTCGATGCGCAGAAAATTCGACCAGACCTGGAAGCAGGGACACCGCCCTCTGCAAAAGTGGACAGCGCGCCTGGAGGCGTCTCTCAAGACGCGAAAAGTGAAGATCGCCTCCGTCGAATTACAGCGTCGCCACTTCCGCGACGTGCGAGCGATCTCCGTGGAACACGAAGATGTGCTCCAACGTGTGGAATCGTTCCACACAGTGTCCGTGGCACTGCGCAGCGGCGCCGACTGCTATGAGGCACTGGGGGACGTGCACCATTTTGCCGCGCCGACGGGAGACGGGATTTATGACTTCATCTCCTCGCCAAAAGTGAACGGATACCAGGCGTTACACACGGTGGTGCTGGCATCATCGGGAAACCCCATCACCGTCACGCTCCAAACCGAAGACATGCGCAGGCAGGCACAACTGGGCATGGCGCTGCTCTACCGGCAGAAGCAGAAACACTGGCACACGTCGGTGCCCGACTGGCTCGAAGCGCTCCTGACGCTCGACGAGAGCGAACAGGATCTGCGGGCGTTCTTCCAGCGGGTCCAGAGCGAGATTTTCGGCGACCGCAACCGCATCCAAGTATTGCTCGGAAGGAAGAAGAAATCGGTAGATCTGCCCACGTACGCGAGCGTGCTTGATGCGGCGTACTACGCGGGCATGGAGACCGGCAATGTTGCGACGACGGCATTGATCAATGGAAAGCACGCGAGCCTCAAGCAGCTCGTCTATGACGGCGACATTGTGGAAGTGGGCAGCAACGGAAAGTCACCGCGCGATGCCGAAGATCTCTACTGCATCCATACCGCGCTGGCCCATAAGCATCTCGTGGCGCATCTCGGGAGTCTCCCCAAACGGGAACGCGTCCGCCGCGGAGAATCGCTGCTCCAAAACGCTCTCAACTTTACGATGGACCCGTTCTTCAGCATCGGCTGGCAGAAGCAGGTTGGAAAACATATTTCGCGCCGCACGGATATTCTCGCCAAAATCGGCAGCGGCATGATCGACGCCTTCCTGCACGTGGAAGCCAACGGTCGTCCCGAAGACTTTTTTCTGCTCGATCCCGCCTGCTTCCACCTCCCCGCGGGGATGCAGACACCGCTCGCCATGCGGTACGTGCTGCGCGCAACGGTCGACGAACTGCGCAAAGGAGAGATCGTCGGCTTGCAGGTCGGCCCCGACGTTGTGGACGTGGTCTCCACGAGTGAACTGAAACATCCGGAAAAAAAACTCTTCTCCCGCGAGATCGTCCCTCTGCAGATTCGCCAAGACCGGGTCGACTTGCCTTTCCTTTTTGCGATTCAATGGAACTTTCCCGAGGATGCCAACCCCCTCAAAGATATCGCCGCACTCGAGAGCTTCCTCGATACTCCCGTGCACCTCTTGCAGTTCGTCCAGGGCTCGGTCACGCTGGGTTTTAGAACCGATTGCCTGCGCACACTGCAATTCGGCTACAAGTACCTGCGCAGTCTCCCCCACGTGACCGAACTCTTCCGCCTCACACCAGGGTAAAAATTATGAATACTCCCAAGCCATCACTGCTCCTCCTGTTCTGCGGCGGCACGATCGCCATGCGCCAAGACGTCGTGACCTCCGCCCTCGCCCCGTATCTCTCCGCCAAGGACCTTGTGGCAAGCGACGTGCATTTGCGCGAGGAATTCTCGATCAAGACCAAGACCATTACGAACATCGACAGCACCAATATGCAGCCGCACCACTGGGAAACCGTGGCGAAAGCCATCGTGCAGAACTACGCAGACTTCGACGGCTTCGTGGTGGCGCACGGCACCGACACCATGGCGTACACCGCGTCGGCAGTATCGTTCGCGCTCCAGAACCTGGGCAAGCCGGTGGTCTTTACCGGCGCACAGGTGCCGCCCGAAATCGTGGGGACCGACGCGATGAGTAATCTCGTCCACGCGTTCCAGGTCGCGACGATGGACTTCGCCGAAGTCGCGATCGTCTTCGGCAACAGGATCCTCCGCGGCGCACGCAGCACGAAGGTGAGCGAGAGTGAACGCGACGCGTTCATCTCTCCCGTGTTCCCGGAGCTCGGCTTCGTCCGCCTTCAACCCGAACTCACCTACCCCAACATCAAACGCCGCCACACCGGCATGGTCGAACTACGCGGCGGATTTTCGGGCAACGTCGCGGTGGTCAAATGCGTCCCCGGCTTCAATCCCAAAACGCTCGACGCCATCATCAACTCCGGCATCCAGGGGCTCATCATCGAGTCCTTCGGTCCGGGCAACGTTCCGAATGACGAGAACTCCCTGCTGCCCTGCATCAAGCTCGCCAACAAGAAAGGTATCCCCGTCCTCATCTGCACCCAATGCATCTACGGCACGACCCGCATGTACCTGTACGAGGTCGGCCGCCAGGCCATGGAACTCGGCGTGATCCCCACGCGTGATATGACCCCGGAAGCGGCCTTTGTGAAGCTCAAATGGGCTCTGCATCAAACGAAGGATTTGGGCAAAATTGCCGTGATTTTCAATACCGACATAGCAGGGGAAGTGACGATTGGAAGTTGACAGAAACTGTAAGATACATACAATAGCAATCTCATGAGTCCCTCCTTACAACCGGCCGACTATGAAACGCCGGAGATTGCACCGAGCGACCAGCACCATGCAGTGATCGAAATGCTGGCAGGAACACACGGAACCCCTCAGCAGATCGAAGCGGTGAGGTTTGCTGTGGGCAAATTGCAGCCTGATTTGCAACCCCACGATTTGAAGAGAGGAAAAGTAGTCGCAGGTCTTGTCGAAAAACTCCGCCGAGTATTTGCGCACCACGCCGATCTCTGGCCGATCTTCTACAAGAGGGAGCCTCATTATCCGGATCCGGGCGATAAGGACATGTTTGCAGAACAGAAGGCTCTCGCGGCGGAGATTGCGATGCACGCCACGAAGGCTGGGAAAGCAACACAAATGCCTGCGGAACCAGAGCCTACTGCCTCCACTCCCGAACATGCCGCCTGACCGTTTTCCATTGCACGTCTTCTCCAAGAAAGAATTGGAAGGCTGTGACGATGGGGCGTGCTCACAGTGCGGCGTGTGTTGTGATGTACTCAATGTAACAGTACCGGACCCATCTGCACCTTTGGACATCACGAGGAGCATACGCAAGCGCGCAGGCGAGCGCTGTCCTTTTCTCACACGGTCAGGGGAAGGTTTGTATGTATGCGACGTTCATCACCTCAAAGGATCACATCCATTTCTCCAGGATTGCGGAAATTTCACAGGAAAGGATACGGAGCAAGGATACATCTTCATGTTGGAAAAAAAGCGGGAACAGGTACTCGGACCGCAAACACGTGAGCAGGCGGAGCTTGCTCTGGAATGGTTTTCGTGTGGCATTTTGCAAGACATAGACTTGAGCATTCAATCGACCGCGGACTTCTTCTGTGTATTGAATTATCTGGAATTGCTTGGGCGCATTCCACATGAACTCTTTGAGGCAATGAGAGTGAAAGAGACGATCATGGAATGGATGAAAGAACCGACATTCAAAGACATGCTGACAAAAACCGGCATTCACCCGAACGCAGGGGATCTTCACGGCGAATTTTTTAGAGCATACGTTAGTCCAGCGTTGTCGATCGCGGCCTAGCAGAGATCTTCTCTGCTATCCTACGACTGAAGTTTTTTCCGTATTTCCTCAGCATGTTCGACCCCGTCGACCCTGTACCAGTCGCTACGCTCCGGTACAGGGCAGGCCCCGCATCCATCCCCCTGAATCATGTTTGACTCCGTTGATCCAAAACAAAGCTTCCCTGCCCTTGAACGGGGCATCCAGAAGTACTGGAAGGAAGAAGATACGTTCAAGCGCAGCATTAGTCTGCGCACCAGCCGCGGGCATAAGGGCGATCCGCTCAACGGGATGGCGAAGGCGGACAAGGAGGAGAGTTTCAGTTTTTATGATGGCCCTCCGTTTGCCACCGGTCTGCCGCACTACGGCCACCTGCTTGCCGGCACGATCAAAGACGTGATCCCGCGCTACCAGACAATGCGCGGCAAGCGCGTGCAGCGGCGGTTTGGGTGGGACTGCCACGGGCTGCCGATCGAGAACATCATCGAGAAGGAAAATAATCTCGGCAGCAAAAAACAGATCGAGGAGATGGGCGTGAAGGCGTTCAACGATCTCTGTCGCGGCGCCGTGCAGCGCTACACCAAAGAGTGGCGTGTTGTTGTGGAACGCATGGGCCGGTGGGTCGATATGGACTGGGACTACCGCACGATGGACGCAGACTTCATGGAAAGCATCTGGTGGGTATTCAAGTCGCTCTTCGACAAGAAATTGATCTATGAAGGCCACAAGCCGATGTATGTATGCCCCCGGTGCGCGACTCCCCTGAGCAACTTCGAAGTGACCCAAGGTTACAGAGACCGGACAGACCAGTCGGTGATCGCGACGTTTCCGCTGCTGGATGATCCGGGAACAATACTCCTCGCCTGGACGACAACGCCGTGGTCGCTGCCCGGCAACATGTGGCTCGCCATCGGTCCAAAGATCACATACGCAAAGGTGAAGAGCGAGGGCAAGACGTACGTGCTCGCCGAGAAACTCGTTGAGAAAGTCTTCGGCAAAAAAGAGCATGAAATCATCGGAGCAATCTCCGCGAAGGAACTGGTCGGAAAGCACTACACGCCGCTGTTCCCCTACTTCGTCGATACCGTGATTCCCTCAACACAGAAGAGCAAGAAGCCACAGACGTACGGGCAACGTGTCTTCAAAGTAATCGTCAACGCTGCCGTCGCGGTAAGTGACGAGGAGGGAACGGGCATCGTGCATTTGACCTCCTCGACGGGTGAAGACAGTAATGCCGCCGCAGTCGCCGAGAAGGTCGATGTTCTGCCGCACGTGCAGATTGATGGGTACTTCGTCCCGGCAGTGAAAGATTTCGCCGGCACCCACGTGAAGCCGGAAGGCAAAGACCCGATGGCAACGGACAAGTTGATGATCGATTATCTGAAGAAGCATGACCGCGCGTTCTCCTCGTACACGATCAACCACAGCTACCCCCACTGCTGGCGCTGCGATACCCCCCTGCTGCCGTACACGACCGCATCCTGGTTCGTCGCGGTCGAGAAGATCAAACGGAAGATGCTCGATGCGAATGCGAAGACCCGCTGGGTCCCGGGGCACTTGAGAGATGGACGGTTTGGAAAATGGCTCGACGGCGCACGCGACTGGGCCATCTCCCGCAGCCGCTACTGGGGCACGCCGCTGCCGATTTGGAGATCGGATTCCGGTGAGCTTGACGTCATCGGCAGTCGTGACGACCTGATGAGCCGCATGCCGATCCGCTTCACCAAAGTGACGGTGCTTCGCCACGCCGAGAGCGACGGCAACATTGCGCCGGTGTACCAGGGCAAACTCCCGGGAACCGACCTGACCGCGCGGGGCAAAGAACAAGCGAAGGCAGCCGCCATGACGCTCCAGACGGGCAACGTGAACGTGATCTACTGCTCCCCTCTCGCGCGGACACGCCAGACCGCCGAAGCAATCGCGAAGACGACCGGCGCCAAGGTGATCGTCGATGACCGGCTGCGCGAAGTGGAGTTTGGCGACTACGAGGGAAAAAGTGTGGACTTCAGCGATCTCACGTTCGTGAAGGCGAGGCGGGCCCACAAGCTCGAGACCGGCAAGGTCGAGAGCATCTACCACTTCCCGGGTATGGAAACCTGGAGCCAGGTGGCGGGCCGCCTCCAGCTCTTTATGGACGAGACGCTGCCGCGTCACCGCGGGGAGCACATCGTTGTGGTGACCCACGCGGACCTGGCGATGAACCTCAAGCATTTCTTTACCAAAGAAGAGCCGTTGAAGTTGACGCACCAGCCGTACCCCGGATTCGCGGCGCCGAGCAGTTATTTTTGGGATCACAATGCGTCCGCGCAGCTTGATCTGCACAAAGAAACCGTCGACCCGATCATGTGGCCCGGCACCGGCGATCACGAGACAAATGTGGAACTGACGCTCGTGCGGCACGGGGAAACCGACTTCAACGTCCAGAAAATCAACCAGGGCAGCGGCACCGATACATCTCTCAACGAGAATGGCCGACGGCAGGCACGGGAAGCGGCGGAGAAACTGAAGAAGAAAACGTTCGACGTGATCATTTCCTCCGACCGCAGGAGGGCCGTGGAAACCGCGAAGATTCTTTCGGAGCAGTTGGGCGTCCCGCATGTGGCGGAGTGGCCCGAGTGGAATGAGCGGTGGGACGGCTCGTGGGAAGGAAAACCGATGAAGGAGATTCTGGCGAAGTTCCCCAACGTGGATCCCGAGACGATGGCCGTCGCCTCGTTCCATCACCTGGGACCTCCCGATGCCGAGACTCTCTCCCAGTTCATCATGCGCGCGCAGAAAGCCTACGAGCGCACGATGCGGGAATACCCGGGCAAACGCGTTCTCGTGGTCTCCCACGGCGGCTTCATTCGTGCCTTCCATGCCTTTGCAAACGCGATGACGTACCGTGAAGCGGCAGTCCTGGACCCGGGGAATGCCACCGCAACGACCTTCACGCTCCGCCCGCTGATGCGCCGTATTCCGGAAGTTCTCGACTGCTGGTTTGAGTCGGGGTCGATGCCATACGCACAGTCTCACTTCCCATTCGCGATGGGTCCTTCTCCTACCGCAGTGGGAGAAGGTGGCGCGCTTCGAGCGCGCCGGATGAGGGCGGGCGCCGTCGCGGCGCCGGGTGAGGGTATTGAGATGCCGTCGGGTTTCCCTGCAGATTTCATAGCAGAGGGAATAGACCAAACCCGCGGCTGGTTCTACACACTGACAGTCTTGAGCGCCGCGCTGTTTGACCAACCCGCCTTCAAAAACTGCATCGTCAACGGAACCGTGCTCGCCGAAGACGGCAAGAAGATGAGCAAGAAGCTCAAGAATTATCCCGAGCCGCTGGAGGTGGTCGAAAAACACGGCGCCGACGCGGTGCGGTTCGCGCTGATGAGCTCCCCCGCCGTACGGGGCGAAGACTTGAGGTTTTCTGAACGAACGGTGGAGGAAGTCGTCCGCTCGGTCCTCCTCCCGCTTTGGAACACCTACAGCTTCTTCGTCACGTACGCGAATGCCGCCAAGTGGCAGGCCGTGGCAACGCGACGGAGCTCCAGCCATCCGCTTGATACCTGGATCCGCGCCGAAGTGCAGGATCTGGTCAACCGCATGACGAAGGAACTCGACGGGTACGATCTGAGTGCCACGTGTGCGGAACTCCATGAGACCATCGACGCACTCACCAACTGGTACGTGCGACTCTCCAGGAGGAGATTCGCCGGCAAGGCCGGGCTCCATACGCATGAAGAAGCGTTGGAAGAAATGAATGAACAGGATCGCCTCGATGCGCTCACGACGCTCTACGAAGTGCTGGTGACACTCTGCCAGCTGCTTGCACCATTCTGTCCGTTCATCACCGAGAGTATCTATTTGAATCTGGTGCCCGAAGAGCACGGCAGCATCCATCTGACCGATTGGCCGGCCATCCGGCCGCTCACGACGATGGAGGAAAAGCTCCTGCGCAAGAACAGGCTGCTTCGGATTATCGCGTCACTCGGCCTCGCTGTGCGCAGCACCGCGACCGTAAAGCTGCGCCAACCGCTTGCCAAGGCGACAATCGCAGTGCCCCCCGCGATGCTTGCGGGCGACGCCATCACCGATGCCGAACTGGCATTGCTCCAGGAGGAACTGAACGTCCAGGCAATCGACCTGGTGACTGACCCCGGGAAGATTGCCGAGCAGTTCGTGTTTGTCGACGCGCGCAAAGTCGGTCCGCGCCTGGGAAGCCGGGTGCAGGAGATCATTCAGGCCGGCAAACGCGGGGAGTACACCGTCCAGCCGGATGGGACAGTCCTGATCCTCGATGAAGTGCTTGGACAGGAGGAAGCACGTGTGATGTACCGCGGACGGGAAGGCGAAAACGTCGCGGCCGACAAAGGCGTCGTCGTTTCGCTCGATACCCGAGTGACGCCGGAGCTCACGCTCCAGGGCAACGCGCGCGATCTGATCCGCGCGATCCAGAGCCTGCGCAAGGAGAACGGACTCAAACTTGAGGACCGGATCACGCTGAACGTTGAAGGAGCCGATGACGTCATGAAGGTCCACGGCGAAACGGTGCTGACGGCGGTGCAGGCGACGCTCGGAACCGTGAAAGGTGAGGGGCATAGTGTTGAGCTTGATGGGATGAAGGTGATCGTGAAATTTGAGAAAATCTGAAATAAAACTCAATTCCAACGAGTAGCATGAATCATCTGTACTCGTCCCTCTCCTGCCGCAGCGGGAGAGGGTGGCGCGTCGCGCGCCGGGTGAGGGCAGGAAACTAGGCATCATCTATCAATGAACAACACAACTAGACGCATGAAATTCTGTATACTAGATGACATGCCGTTGTGGTTGCGAATCCTGTTTCGTTTCTTCCTGACCCTCCTCCTCGTCTGGGCCCTCTCGACCTACCTGGACCAGTACTTCTTCGTCACAGGAGGATGGAAGGCGTACGTGATTATTGCCGCATTGCTGACGCTGATGAACCTCCTCGTGCGGCCGGTCCTCGACCTGATCGTGCTGCCACTCAAGTTCTTTGCCACAATCCTCGCGGTCATCCTGGTCAACGGCCTGTTCCTCTGGCTGACGGTCTGGATCGTCGACCACATGGAACGGACTCTGGTGACCCTCGATATTCTAGGGGGTATCGGAGGCTGGATTGTCGTGATGTTGGTACTGGGAGTGGCAAAATGGTTCATGAAAGTGTCATTGAAGTGAATATCGACTTTTTGGCTTAAAATAGGGCTAAATCAAAATATTTTCTCTACAATATCGGTCATTTTCCCCTAAAAATCCCAGCCGCTACTCCCGGGGTGGTTTGGATGTGGGCCCGGTCCATGCTCGGTAAAATAGGGTAGAAAACCACGTATTGACAAATAGTGATTTTAATCGTAAATTATGTCCTTTTGTTCACTCCCCCATCCGTATGAAACATCTCCTGCTCCTCGGTGCTTTGGTCGTTGGACTGTTCCCCGTTCCTGCTTTTACGGCACAAACGCAGAACGTACAGAACCCCGCAGTCGACTACGCAGTGGAGCAGTCGATCATGTTTCGATCGGAGGATGGCGACTTCCACGGGAACGGATCGGTCACGCGTCTCGAATTCACTCTGGCCGCAATCAATCACCTGTACGGTAATGCAAATTTCGAACGCTGCTACAGCGACATTTCCCCGTCGCAACCGGTGAGTTACGAGAAGCTCTTCTCCGACGTCGCACGCACCGACTGGTACGGCAAGCAGCTGTGCGTCGGTATGCATGCGGGTGTGATCCAGGGCAATACCGATGGCAGCTTCCGTCCGTTTGCTACGGTCACCACTGCGGAAGCATCGAAGATTCTCGCCAAAGCCTACGGACTCGCCTACGGAACAGATGCCGGCAAAGCCTGGTACACGGATGCGATGTCGGCGCTCTCGATGCGCGGCGCGATCGCAAAGTCCGCTATTGCCGGCAAGCCGGTGACACGTGAGGACATGGCCAAGATGTTCTACGGACTGCGCAATGTCCCCCGCCTCACCTTTACGCCAATGATGACAAACATGCAGGGGCAGGGAACGCCTTCGACAACCGAACCGACGGCGCCCGTTGCCGCCCCCTCGCCGTACAATCCGACAATGCCGACTCCGGCTGCAGTGCCGACAGTGAGAGCGGTCACAATGGATGAAGGATGCATTGCCGCAATGACCGGACCGGGATCGCCAGGCGTCGCCATGATGGTGCTGGGACAGCCGGCGCTCGTTCGCTCACTGACGCGTAATTCACACCGGGTTCTGCGGGAGAAAGTCGAAGCCGCCTATGAGAACGGAACCTTCGCACAGCGCAGTTCTGGCATTCTGAGTCGCTGCAAGAACACGATTGTTGCACGCTCACCCGGCGCGGCAGTCCTCCTGCTCGGCGCCAAAGCCCGTCCCGATGTTGTACAACGCATCCCGAACCGCATCCTGCAGCAGCAAGCCTACGCGGACCGCACGCACACGAGCGGCGTGCAGATCAAGCCCTAGATCCGCGGCCCAAAATCTGACATCCTGACCCCGCTATGGAACAGCGGGGTCTTCGCGATTTGCTCTCGGCACTCTTCGTCACTGCACTCGTGGTGAGCAACATCATCGCCGTAAAAATCGGCGATTTCGCCGGGGTGTACCTGCCGGTAGCGGTCGTGATTTTCCCGCTGAGCTACATTCTGGGCGACATCATCACCGAAGTGTACGGCTTTGCCGCGATGCGCCGAGTCATCTGGACGGGGTTCCTCTGCAATCTGCTGGCGGTGATCGCCATCACCATTGGCAGAGAGATCCCCGCGGCACCGTTCTTTGACGGCCAGGCTGCGTATGCGCAGATCCTCGGATTTACGCCACGCCTCCTCGTTGCATCCTTTATCGCCTACCTCGCCGGCGGATTTTCGAATTCCGCGATTCTCTCAATGCTCAAAGTGAAGACGAAGGGCAGACACCTGTGGCTCCGGACGATCAGCTCGACCGTGGTGGGTGAAGGTATCGATTCATTGATCTTCATCACGCTCGCCTTTGGCGGGCTCATGCCGGGCGCTCAGATCGTGAGCCTCATCATCGCGCAGTGGCTCTTCAAAGTCGGTGTCGAGGTGCTGGCCACACCCCTGACCTACACCGTAATTGCCGCGATCAAACGCCATGAGGGCATCGATGTATTTGATAAGGCCATGCGCTTTAATCCGTTCCGCTTCTAGGGATGCCGACCAAAAAGACCGATCTGACGGCACTGACGAAGCTTGGGAAAACCGCAAAGGCTTCACGTTCTCTTGAGGTATTCCCCAACCACGCGCCGGGGAAGATCGAGGTGACGCTGCACTGCACCGAGTTCACTTGCATCTGTCCGATGACCGGCCAGCCGGACTACGCGGACATTGAGATTTTCTACATTCCCGACAAGTTCGTCGTCGAATCGAAATCGATGAAGCTCTACCTCGAAACCTTCCGTAGCGTCGGCGTGTTCCACGAGCATCTGGCCGTCGACATCGGCGAGGACTTCGTGAAGTTCGTCAAACCGCTCGCGGTCAACGTGACCGTAAAGTTCCACGTGCGCGGCGGGATCGCGATTGATGCGACGTGGAAGTGGTACAAGAAGTAGAAAGGTTCCTCGATCAGCGAGCTCCTTCTCTGAAGAGAATCCTGTACTCCTTCGGCTGCGTGAACCCCGGCCCCGCGCACTCCCACGCTTTTTCCGTGAAGACCTTCTTGAGCGACGCTG
Source organism: Candidatus Peribacteria bacterium (assembly GCA_023245765.1). Taxonomy (GTDB): domain Bacteria; phylum Patescibacteriota; class Gracilibacteria; order Peribacterales; family Peribacteraceae; genus JABFSS01. The sequence continues at coordinate 10,577 of JAHFJP010000002.1, read as the reverse complement.
CGGTCTGGGGATCGACGGAGACGCCTTCTGCATCGGTGCGCATGACCATGATCGGGGCTTCCTCAAGCGCCGTTGCAAAGCCGTCCAGATAGACCTGGAGCACACCGATAAAGCGCCCGTACTCGGTGAAGATTGGGCCGTACGGTGAATGGCGGGTAAAGCCGTAGAAGCCCTCGGGACGATCGATGAAGTCGAAGTAGCGGTCGACCTTGCACCGATCCATGACGTCATCCAGAACTGCTGCAGCTTCCTGCCGCGGCGCTGCCCACTGCTTCCAGCCTTCGATAGCTCCCGCGTAGTTAGTATCAAGCGTGAAGAAGAATGCGATGAGCGCAGCAGTCAGGACGCCGGGAACGATCATCCGGATCTGCGGGACGATCCTTGCATCCCACTCGCGAAGGCACACCAACGCGCACCCCGCATAGAGCGGGACAGCGAACACGAAGTGATGGCCGTAAAAGTCACCGGTGAGCCCCACCGCCAGAGTCGTGAGCCACGATGCAGCCAGCCACCGCGCGAGGACGCTGAGCCTCGCCGTGCGCACCGACTCGCGGCGAAGCAGCAACACCAATGAACCGATCCAGAGCGGCGCGATGATGAACGGGAGCACGGGAGAGACTGACCAGAGGTTCCAGAAAATACGCGGGATATCGATGGTCCGTAGCCACAGCGGTTCCCCGACCGTGCCCCAGGCATTGAAGAGATGGAAGCCGAAGATATGCGCGAGGTCGATCGTCACATACGGCCACAGGTAACCGAGGAGGATCATGGCCTGGATGCCCGCAGCAGCGGTGATCAACACGGGCAGTACCAAACGCTGAGTAGACCGCAGAGACGGCAACACGAGCAGCGCGCCTGCGAGTGTGGAAAGAACAAACGGTTCTTTGATTCCGACAGCGCACGCGAGCAGCAGCGAGAGCACCGCCGTGACCGCCCACGTGAAGCGTTGCCGTGTCGCGACGACGGCAACGAATGCGCAACCGAAGAACGCGCCGAACGATTCCGGGAGCAATGTGCCCGCCATCGCCGCGGCATAGAGCGCGAGTGCGCAGCCGATCATCCATGCAACCAGCGCGCGGATACTTCCGCGCGGGGAAAATGACCGACCGTAGAGCACCGGCATCAGCAGACAGAACGGAAACAGCATCAGGATCAGCGCCTGCAGCGCGGTGAGGAGCGTCACGTCACCGAAAAGTTTGAGCGATAGTGCCGCGAGCAGAAAGATCCCCGGCGGTTTGTTCTCGTACAGGTCCGCGTAGGGTGTGAGACCGTTGAGCACCCCGCGCGCGACCGTCAGATAGATCGCTGTATCGGTGTGGTACGCGCCAGCGAGTTCAAAAAGAATTTGCTGCAGCAAGACCCACGTGCCGATAACGGCCGCGAGACCCAGCAAAATCGTGACGGGGGTCAGGTTTTTACGCACGGATCGGACTATACACCATTATTTCGTATACATAGTATTTGACATAATATTATACATATAATACACTATCCGGTATGGACTCCATCCTCCCCATCATCAGCGTGACCGAACTCCAGCGCAGCGCCAAAGACGCGCTCGCAGCGGTCAAAGACTACGCCGTCATCCAGAGCCACGGCCGCGACCGCGCGTTCGTGCTGCACCCCGAACTCGGCAGGATACTGCTGGAGTCGGGCATGCTCGATGCGCTGCGCAAGACGTGGGCAGAGCAGCGCGCAGATTCTCCCACCCGCCCCGCCGTCGGTCCGGAGCTCGAGAAGCTCATTGGCAATGTCCTCCGTGAGCTCAGTAAACGCTGATGCCTGTCATCCCGAGTAGCTCGCCGGAGGCGAGCGTACGAGGGACACTTTCCATTTTCCACTTCGATGAACTATCCGTCGATCCCCATCTGCCAGAAATTGCTCTTCCCGATGATTCGCCATCACATGGCGATCACCGAACCCGCGCCATACTACGACGACGAGCGCCGGGGGCTCGATAAACTGGAGGGCATCTTTGGGCTGATGCAGCGCGATAACTACCCCGATCTCCTCAGTAAAGCGGCCTACCTCTTCTGTTCGATCATCGACGGGCATCCGTTCAGTAACGGCAACAAGCGCCTGGCCGTGACGCTGCTCACGTACGTGCTGCTCATGAACGGCTACCGCATCAGTGCACAGAGCATGATCGCCGTGCGCGCAGAACTGGAGAGATTCTTCCCCAACCTCAAATGGGAAGATGTGCACGCATTCCGCCATCCGCACGAGTTCTTCTTTTACCACCTAGCGCTGATTATCGCCGACCGCGCCCAGAAGGGCAAAATGACGTTCAAACAAGAACAAGATGCTGTGAAACAGTTGCTGTCATTCATCGCGGCTGCCCCCCTCTTGTCACCCTGAGCCTGCCTGCCGGCAGGCAGGCGGAGCGAAGGGAGGACGCCGTACGGCAGCTCTTGGACTTTATTGCATTGCGCGAAGAATCTTAAGGATAAAAAAATCCCGGCCACGAGGCCGGGATGAAGATGCAAATATGGGATTGCCTACGCGGCCGTGTCGAAGCGAGCAGCTGGGACCTTCTCTTCTGTATCAGCCTTTTTGAAGGCGTTGACCGTGTGTTCCTCGGTAAAGATTTCCAAGCCGTTGTTCCTGATACCATGTCTCTGGAGATCTTCTGCACGTGTAGCATCGACACCGGTGAGTGTCAGAGTGATTCCATGCTCACGGTGCAGCTTGTCGCGCAGTTCCGTCAGCGCCTCGACTGTCTCATCGGAGACTTTGGCTTCTCTGCTCAGGTCGAGCGTAATGTTGGTCTCACCCTTGGAAATTCTGCTGTACACCTCTCTCTTGAATTCATCACTCTGAAGAGTTTGGAGAACGTTGCCGTTCTTGTCGCCTTTGGTCAGTCCTCTTACCTGCTCGGCGTGGTGCAATCCACCTTTTCCGAACTGAATTTCACCGGCTCTCGAACCCAGCTGAATCACAGCGGATTCATTACTCTCATCGTGTTGGATGGATTCGTGACCCATAGGGGTGAGGGGGAAAGTGCACCTATTGTACTGAGGGAAGCCCAAAAGTCAACTATTCCTTACCCTTCTCTGGACCTCATTCCTGCAGCGTTTTGAGCATGTTTTGCGCGTTTCTTCTCGCTCGCAATCGCCGCAGATTTTCTGCTCTTTTCCGCACACGCACGTAATCGCTCTATCCCCGGCATTGCCGCAGTGGGGGCAGAGCCCATAGGTTTGTGATGGACGGAGGTGTTGATCGACCGCCACGCGGTGATCGAACACGAAGCACTCACCTTCAAAATCACCGTGCGGGAAGCGTTCGAGGTACGCGAGAATCCCCCCTTCTAATTGATACACGTCATGGTAACCCTGCGCCTCCAATGTGAGGAGTGCCTTTTCGCAACGAATGCCGCCGGTGCAGTACATCAGGATTTTCTTCTCCTTTGGAAGCGCCGCATTCTTCGCCCATGCAGGAAATTCATGGAACGCATCGATGCCGGGATCAATGGCACTGCGAAACTTCCCGATCGCGACTTCGTAGGCATTGCGCGCATCGACCACGACAACGTCATCGCGCTCGAACATCGACTGCCATTCTTGGGGAGAGAGATGGCCGCGCTTACCGCTGACGCAAATCGCAGGATCTTTGAGCCCGACAATCTCGGATTTGATTTTCACCGACCAGCGCTCGAACGGCTGCTTTGATGCAACGCTGTCTTTCCACTCGATTTCGCCAACAAGATCCTTGAGTCGGACCTTCCACTCCTCGATGGATTCTGCGGTTCCACTGACGGTCGCATTGATGCCTTCGGTTGCAATGAGTGTGAGACCGCGCATGTCGCGCGCGCGGCCAAACGAGAGCAGCTCGTCGCGAAGATCCTCGAGCCCCGCTGCTTCGAGCGGGACAAACGCGTAGCACGAGGTGATGGAAACAGACGAGGACATGTGGGGAGTATACCTGTCAGAGATTCGCCTCTGATGTGTCTATACCAGTACTATGAGCATTCTCGGATTCATCATCATCGGCATTCTCGCAGGCTGGATCGCCGGCCTCATCATGCGCGGGCATGGCTTTGGCATGATCGCCGATTTCGTGATCGGCATCGTCGGCGCCGTGATCGGCGGCTTCCTGTTTGGGCTCCTCGGCATCAACGCCTACGGCTCGATCGGTGCCCTCGCGATGGCCGTTGTCGGCGCGGTGGTCCTGCTCGGTGTTGCAGGAGCGCTCAGACGCACCTGAAGTGCCTTTTTGTAGGAGTATCGCGTGTATTCGAAAAACATTGACTTTTTCATAAAATATATCAATATATCCACACTATGGAGGCCACCCGTGGTCAAGAACTACCGTCGATACTCTTCGACGGGGATGCGGCGAATGCACCCCGCGCTCTGACGGCTCCAGCGGAGAGCTCGTCCACGGTGAGTCGTTTGCTCCAGCGCATCGCCTGGGGGCTCGGCACCATCACGACGGGGATTCTCGCGGATGCGACAGCGACTGCGCAGGTTCTGCCACCCCCGCCGGGACCCAAAATAATCCATGTGAAGGAGGCGGGAGAGGGCGACAAGTTCGCACACGTTCGAGAAATCATCGAGAAGCATTTACTGAAGAACGATTGCACGAACGTGCAATGGAATGGGCGCACCGTGAGTTTTACGCACACGGGCAACCGCCTGAGCGCAACGATGCTGCCCAATTTTCGCTTCGAGAACTTTACGCTCGCATCTCCGCACGTTGATCTTCGCCTCGATCCTCCGGTGCTTTTTATCGAACTCGTGCAGGCGGCGAAAAACCTCCCGAAAAGCGCCGCACAGATCGGCAAAAGAGGCATGCTTCCGAAGGAAGGCGAAACCTTACAGTGTTCTGGCAAGGATTCAATACGGATAGATTTCACGGCAGGAAAACAGCAGTACGTCGCTACGCCATTCGACGTTCTGACGATCGTCTCCCAACCCTCCGCGGCCGACTGGGAGAAGTGGCGCGCTGCCGCGAAGACTGAGCAAGAGGCGCAACACGCGCACTTCACGCTGATTCAGAAGCATGTGAACGACAAGGTCTTCCTGAACGAAGAAGGTCTCGGCAAAACGCTCGCGGATGCGCGGTTTATCGATCTGCTGGCCAGCGATCTCACGAAGAGAATCAATGCGAAAGTAGCACCGGATGCCCGCAAAGAACTGGAGACCGTCCATTCAAAGCATCGCGAAGCGCATGCGGAGAGACGGAAGAGGGAAGAGATCGTCACCAAGCGCATGCTGCGCGATGAGGGGGATGGCACACTGATTGAGGAGTGGGATAGCGGCATAACAGATCACTTCGGCTTCAGTCGTTCGCGCAACAACGGTCAGCAATCGGACATCTTCGTGATGGGCCAGTTACAGGCACAAGCGCAGTACGCGCCGGATCACGCATCGAAACGCACGACGATTTTTGATCGGGACGGACGCAAAGAATCCCTCCGGTACGAAACAAAAGGGCCCAGGGGATTCGAGAAGCAATGGACGGAGCACTATCACAAACGCACGGGAAAGATCGTCGCAAAGGAAGTTCCCGGGCAACCGACCATCCATCACGACAGTCGCGGGATCCCGTCACATGTCGTGGAAACTTTCCCCGCATCCGGAAAGGACGCGCCGAAGACGCGTACGTCACTGCTTGTGGATGGTCGGCGTCTCGGTACTTTGGCACATGAACGCACCAAAAATCCAAAGATGGCAGAGGCCGAATACTTCGCTCTGCTCTGCCGAGCACTCGACACGCCCGAGAAACTCGCGATCGTTTCCAAAGAATGGTGGCACTACGTCCACGACACGCCGGATCCCAAGGATCCTCTCCGCGAAGGCACGGAGGATGACCACGGAGATTACATTCAGACCGTCCACGAAACGCTGAGGCGCGAAAAGAACGGCAAGTTCTGCGGTGACTGCGACGATATTGCGTGGCTCTTTCGCTCAGTCCTGCGCGAGCAAAAGAAGAACGCGCAGATGGTGATTATTTCCGTCAAAGAAAAAAATGACAAAAAATCATCACACGCGCTCTGCCTGTGGCTGGAAAAGCGCCCCGACGGGCGGTTCGACATCTACACGGCCTGCAATTTCGGCGTCTCGCGCAACGGCGAGAAGCTCGATCTGTCTGATGACGATCACAAGGGATTCGCCACGATTGAAGACGCTCTGCGCGCGTTCACGGTCTTCTACAAGAATAGTGGGGCGGAGCCGGTGGATCCCACATGCGTGACGTTTGCCAAAGATGTCCGCGACGGCAAGGGCGATTTCTACAATGGCAACGCAGCGTACTTCCATCCCGATGTGGGACGGCAGGAGGAGCACGTGCTGCTGCCACCGGAACACGAACTTCGTGAGATCCCGGAGCCGGATCCCCGCTTCCTCTTCTGTCTGCTCATGAGTGTTCCCCCAACGGTGGCCTTGGCCGTCTTCAGGGCACGGAGATTGCAGGGGAAAAAGTGGTGACAGTGTTTTGTAGGATAAAAAAATCCGCACGTATAAGCCAAAAACTTCCTTAATCTCCCCTTAAGACCGCATCCGTAGACTTGCCCGTGCAAGACAGAGAGAGAAAGAGAGGAACGGGAAAAGGCCGCCGGGGAAGGCGGCTTTTTCGTTGTTCACGCTTTCGGCATCGGCCGCTTGAGCAACCGGGCGACCAGTTCGGGATTCCTGAACCACGCGCTGATCATAAGGAGCACGAACAAAATGTAGATGGGCAGGGCTTCCATGTTCGTAAAGCCGTGCGTGAGGTTTGTTGCCAGTGCGCCGCCGAGATATCCGATCATCAATACGAAACCGACAGTCGAGGTGCGGGGCACGAGGAACAGGATGACGATCGCCAGTTCCAGCACGCCGAACGGCGCCATCATACTCGGAGTCATTCCAAGCTTCGCCATCATCACGTCCGCATCCGAGCCGGGCGTGACGGGCATAAATTTCATGATGCCGGCGAATGTGTTGAATGCAGCAACGAGGATGGCACAGATCCAACCGACGATGGGACCGATACGGGTCTTCATAGAATGAATGGGGAAGAGAACGCGATGAGTATAGAGAGAATCGCGGACAGACAGAAGATCAACGGGGCCTTGACGGAAAGATTCTGAAACGCGGATGTACATTAAGACATTGCGCTTTGTCTCTCTATCGTACCGCACTACACTCCCTTAGTTGCTTCTCCATTTCTTTCCATGAAGAACCTCCGCCAGATGCTCAACAAAGTCCCGGAAGTCACGCTCTACTTCTGGATCATTAAGATCCTCTGCACCACCGTGGGCGAGACGTTCGCGGATTACCTCAATGGCGCGCTGGGCCTGGGGCTTACCAATACCACGTACGTCATCGGTGCAATCCTGCTCGTGATGCTCTTCTTCCAATTCAAAGCCAAAAAGTATGTTCCCGCGATCTACTGGCTCGCGGTCGTCTTTATCAGCGTCGTCGGCACGCTCATTACCGATAACCTCACGGACAATTTTGAAGTGTCTCTGGTGACGACGACCGTTCTCTTTGCCATCGCCCTCGCAGCAACATTCGCCGCATGGTACGGCAGCGAAAAGACGCTCTCCATCCATACCATCGTGACGACAAAGCGCGAAGCGTTCTACTGGCTGGCCATTCTCTTTACGTTCGCCCTCGGCACCGCAGCAGGCGATCTGATCGCGGAGAGTTTTGAAATCGGCTATTTGAACTCGCTCTTCCTGTTCGCCGCACTGATCGCGGCAGTCACCATCGCCTACAAAGCCTTCAAACTCAACGCGGTCCTGGCCTTCTGGATCGCGTACATCCTCACCCGTCCGCTGGGAGCCTCCATCGGCGATTACCTCTCGCAGACCGCTGATGACGGGGGCCTGGGCCTGGGCACGACCACGACAAGCGCGATCTTCCTCGGTTTGATCCTGGTTCTCGTTGTCTACCTCACGGTCACCCGGCGCGACGAGATCCGGGCGCGAACCTGAGAGCTGCTCTGCAAAAAATTCCGGTGATATTCGTTGAACGTGGAGACCGGAATGCGTACACTCTTTTTTTCCACCTGCTGCTATGCCGAAAAAAATCTTCGTGAACCTTCCCGTGAACAATCTCCAGAAGTCGATCGACTTCTTTACGACGGTCGGCTTCACCTTTAATCCGCAATTCACCGACGAGAACGCCACCTGCATGATCATCAGCGATGAGATCAACGTGATGCTGCTGACCCACAAGCACTTCAGCAGCTTCGTCAAAAAGCCCATCGCCGATGCAACACAGACTGCCGAAATGATCCTTGCCGTCCAGGTGGAGAGCAAAGAGAAGGTGGATGACTACGTTCAAAAAGCAGTGGCCGCGGGGGCGAAGACCCCCATGGCGGACCAGGATTATGGATGGATGTACTCCAAAGGCTTCGAGGATCTCGACGGGCATCTGTGGGAGGTGTTTTGGATGGATGAGAAGGCGATGCCGCGGAAGTGAACCCGGATCCAACCTACCCCCTCCCCACCACCACAAACCCCTTCCCATCCGGTTCTGTTTTCGTTGTGTGAGTCTCAACGTTGCCAAACCCCGCAGCCAAAAGGAGTTTTTCAATGTCCTCTGCCTCGCGCGCGATAAAGACACCCGTGTCGCGTAGACCCGGCAACCACGATGAGGGATGCGTGAGGAAGAAGGCGATACTCCCGCCCGGTTTCAACACCCGGCGACACTCGGCCAGTTCACGCGCGGGATCCGTCCAAAAATGGAAGACGTTCACGGAAAAGATTTTGTCGAAGCTCGCATCCTCGTACGGAAGTTTGTCGGCGCTGCCGAGCGTGAGCTCCACATGTTCCTGCATGATCGCGCGGTGATTGCGCTCCCCGGCCATCGTGAGCATGACCGGGGAGTGATCGATGCCGGCAACATAGCCCTGCGGCGTCAGCTGCACGGCTTGGGCAATTCCTTCACCGGGCCCAAAGCCGATCTCCAGAACATGATCGCGAGGTTGGATGTGCAGTGACTCGAGCGTGAACGAAATCGCTTTACCGTTGTACAGCTCCATCGCCTTGCCAACCTCTTTACCCATACTGCCCTCGGGCTTGCGCAGCTGCTGCGCGAGCGCGGCCTTGTCGACGTTGGTGAGGTCCATGGGAAGATAATAACACGTTAATTTAGTGATAAATATAGATAAATTAACGATAAATTGACAAAATATCGTTAATTCTATACACTTTCCCTATGGCCACAACCCAGCCTCTCAAGGACCGGCTCCGGCAGCTGAAGACAGAATTCGACCGCCGTCGGAAGGGAAAAGAGTCCCTCCTCAAGATCATCGACGAAACCGAACTCGCCGAAAGCGTGTTCAACTCCAATGCCATCGAGAACTCCACGCTCACGCTCAAAGAGACGGAAAAAATTCTCCTGGATAGAGAAGTGTCCAGGAACGTTTCCGTGCGCGAAGTGTTTGAGGCGAAAAATTTGGGGCGGGTGATGGAGTACATCGAAAAAACGGCGGCCGGATCGCAGCTCAACGAGGAACGAATTCTGTTGCTGCATGGAATGCTGATGGGAAACATCGATGACGGAATCGCCGGGAAGTTCCGCAAGCGGGGACAATATGTCCGCGTCGGTCCGCATATCGCTCCCGCTCCGGAGCATGTGCAGAGCATGGTCGAGGCGCTGCTCCTCGAGTACGCGAGTTCGCAGGAGACGTACTTTGCCGATGCCATTGCCGCATTTCATCTGGAATTCGAAACCATCCACCCGTTTTGCGACGGCAACGGCAGGATCGGACGCGTTCTCATGAACGAACAGCTACTTCGTTTGGGATTCCCGCTCATCATTATCCGCGACAAGGAGAAGCGAAAATACTACGACGCATTTACCGAATACCGCGATTCCAAAAAGAAGCGGAGGGCGGGTATGGAACATATTGTGACCCTCGCGCTGATGGAATCGTTGCAGAAGAGAATCGCCTATCTTCAGGGCTTCTCCATCGTGACGCTTGCCGATTTCGCGAAGACCGGCAAGAAATCGGTGCACACTCTGCTGAACGCGGCACATCGCCAGACGATTCCCGCGTTCCGGGAGAAAGGTGTATGGAAGATTGGAATTCCGTAGTCAAATATCCTCATCTCACATTCCTTTAAACCATTTTTTCGCCTTTGGTCTGCGATGAGGGCAACCTGGCCAGCAACACGGCCGACGTTTTCCTTCCAGAAGCTCTGCACGCAAGCGTTCGATATGATTTTTTCTCGTTTCTGGTTGCTTCACAATGGTCGTCCAGCAGATCCACTCGTTACGCGCCAGAGGGGTAAGGCCATTCCATTTCTCGAGCACGTCCGGATTGGCGAGTAACTCCCTTTTTAAATCGGTCGGTACGGTATGGACGACGCCTGTGGCTATCGTTTTTTCGGTCATAGCATTATTCTAATCCCGATCCGCATGGGGCGTGCCTATTTGATCGGGAAAATCTGAGGGGATTGTTACAATAGCGATGAAAAATATGCTAGAATAGTACGCTTCGTTCTGTGACATCATGGGGATGCAAGGCTTCGACAGCGTGATTCATGGTGTGTGTTTGCCTCGATTCGGGATCGTACTGTTTCCCGTTACCCAACTGTACAACCTATAGATGCCAAATCATCTATTCTGAAGACTGCTGAGATG
>JAHFJP010000031.1 GCA_023245765.1 Candidatus Peribacteria bacterium | reverse complement strand
CTCGCCAGTCCCGACACATCGCTCTTCATCGCCGGGCTCACGCATCACGATGTTGTCTACGCGATGTATCTGAAAAACGTGCTCATCACCAATGACGAGATGGCAGAGCGTTACTGCGCCACGCAACTTCCGGTTGCTCCAGAGGACAGACATATTGCGGATCGCGAGTATCTGATCTGGCCCGATGCCAACAGCGGATATCACAATGATCCGGTGATCCGCCAAAAAGAGGTGGAGATTGTCGAAGCGGCATGCAAGCGTATCGATCTGGATCCCCCAAAAGTTCTCACGACGTTTGGCGTTGATTATGTGTTCTGGAATCGACAAGAAGATCCGCGGTGGAATCTGAAACGATTGAAGGTGCCACTGAAGAAGATCGGAAGCGGGAGTGGGTGGTCACTTTGGGCGAAATAGAATACTAGAATAATAGAATACTAGGGGCTTTGACGGCAGTTACTTCATTTACTCGAGTCCTAATATTCTAATACTCTAGTACTCTCCCCGTTTATATCTTCAGCAGCCGCAAATTCGTTTATGCCAAACCCTTCGATTGTCGCCTTTGGCAATTTCGATCTCTACGGCGCCCGCAGCTGGGTGATCCGTACGGGGCTTGCGGAAGTGGGATATACCATTGTTCTCTGCCGGACAGAGGTACCCGGACTCATCGGCAAATATCGGGATCTGTGGCGGCGTTGGCAGGCATTCCAGAATGATGCATCGGCAATCTACGTCGTCTTCCTCGGGCATTATCTGATGCCGCTTGCGTGGTGGCTTGGGAAACGCGCGGGGATCCCCGTGATTTTCGATGCATTTCTGTCTCTGCATGATACGGAAGTCTACGACCGCAAGCGCGTGTCGCGCTTTTCGCCAAAAGCATGGATTCTCTGGTTCACCGACTGGCTCGGCTGCGCGCTCGCCGACGTCGTGTTGCTCGAAACCGAGGAGCATAAGGAGTATTTTGTGAAAAAATACGGCGTTGATCCAAAAAAAATCCTCGTCCTGCCGATCGGTTGCCGGACAGATTTGTGTGTTCCCCAATCTCAGAGCACGAAAGATGTCGCACACTCATTCACGGTCGAGTTCCACGGGACCTATATTCCACTCCAGGGCATTGATGTCATTCTTGGCGCCGCAAAAGAGCTGCAGGAACGCGGGGAGAACGTCGCGTTCACTCTGATCGGCGCGGGGCAAACATTCAAAGCGATGTCTGCGCTCGCGCTTGGATGGAATGTACGTAACGTCACGTTCATTTCCTCCGTGCCGATGGAAAATATTCCCGCGCACATCCAATGCGCCGATGTTTGCCTGGGCATTTTCGGCACGACCGCGAAGGCCGGTCGGGTGATCCCCAACAAAGCGTACGAAGTGCTCGCCTGCGGCAGGCCGCTCATCACCGGCGACACGGCTGCGGCACGCAGAGTCTTCCGTGACCGAGAGAATGCACTGCTCTCCACCCCTGGCGATCCGCATGCCCTTGCGGAGAACATCCTTCTTCTCGCGCGAGATACGGCGCTCAGAGAAACAATTGCCGTGGGGGGACTCGCGCTCTCGCGTGCGCGGTTCACTCCCGGTAGAATAACAGCCCCTCTTGCCGACTGGCTGAGGGAATGTCCCTAATGGCAAAGAAAATCTTCATTACCGGCGTAGCAGGGTTTCTGGGGAGCCATCTTGCTGACCGTTTTCTTCAAAAAGGATACGACGTCGCCGGTTGCGATAATCTGATCGGCGGATATCTCGATAACGTTCCCGACGCAGTCGAGTTTTACCAGTACGACTGCAAGTATTTGAACTCCATGAAGAAGATTCTGCAGGGCGTCGATGCCGTCTATCACTGTGCCGCCACGGCGTACGAGGGCCTAAGTGTCTTTGCGCCGAATCTCGTGACGCAGAACACGTTCCAGATCTCATCATCCGTCATCAGTGCCGCGATTGCCGCTGGCGTGCGCCGCTTTGTGTACTGCAGCAGTATGGCGCGGTACGGGACGCAGGACCGGGTGCCGTTTACTGAGGACATGATCTGCAAGCCGCAGGATCCTTACGGCATCGCGAAGTATGCGGGAGAACTGCTCCTGCGCAACCTCGCCGATGTCCATGGCATGCAGTACGTGATCGCCATACCTCACAACATCATCGGGCCGCGCCAAAAGTATGATGATCCGTACCGAAACGTCGCGAGCATCATGATCAATCTGATGCTGCAGGGTCGCCAACCGATCATCTACGGTGATGGAGAGCAAAAGCGATGCTTCAGTTTTATCAATGACGATATCCAGGTACTCGAAAAACTCCTCGATGCGAAGAATGTGCAAAGCGAGGTCATCAATATCGGTCCAGACGAAGAATTTGTGAGCATCAACGAGCTTGCGAAGGTCGTCGCGGAGATTCTCAACTTCAAACTGGATCCCGTGTACGTTCCCGGCCGCCCGCAGGAGGTGAAACTCGCGACATGCTCGGCGGAAAAGGCGCGCAAACTCCTCGGCTACAAGACCGAGTACACGATGCGCAAAGGTTTGCAGGAAATGGCGGACTGGATCAAAACCCGCGGCGCGAAAAAGTTCAAATACACCTTCGATATCGAAATCATCTCGTCAAAAACACCGAAAACGTGGACGGAGAAGATGTTTTAATGGCGGTTCTTCCGCCAATATACCCCTGACTGATCAATGGGGATGATTTCTTCCGTGATCGAATGCTTGTTCCGATAATCTTCGACCGCTTTGCGGCATGCAGGCAGTCCGAAATCGTCCACAATCAAAAATCCTCCCGGGGAAAGCTTCCGGTACAGCGATTCGAAAGCCACCATCGTCGATCCGTACATGTCCCCGTCCAGACGCAGCACCGCGATCCGGTCGATGGGCGCGGTCGGCAGCGTATCTTCAAACCAGCCTTTGAGAAATTGCACCTGATCATCGAGCAGGCCGTATTTTTCAAAATTCTTCTTCACCTGTTCAATGCCGATCCGCATTTCTTCGTACTGATGATGACCGTCTCCTGCGTCGGCGGAATATTTCTGTGAATCGGGTGGAGGGAGACCCTCAAAAGAATCCGCGACCCACACACGCCGGTCGGTCACACCGTATGCCCGCAGGATCCCGCGCATGAAGATCGTCGCCCCGCCCCGCCACACTCCCGTTTCGACACAGTCTCCGGGAATTCCGTCGCGCAACACGGACTCGATGCAGAACTGAATGTTCTCGAGCCGTCGCAGTCCAATCATCGTCTCCGCGCGTTTTGGCCAGTCTTTACCTACTGCCCGCTTCGCTTTCATCGATTCAACACTGATGTTCTCATTGCGGACAAAGAAGAGCTGCATCCGGCGCGATTCCAGCGTTCGGATCATCACATTGAGGAGCATTTGTTTCGGTCGCAGTGACTTCTGCGCGTAGAGTCGGCGCTTATTGTCGAAATTTTCCTCGATATGCAACGAGTCCGTCAGACATTTCTTGAGGAGATCAAGATAGAGGCGGATGGGGTCGGTCTGTTCGAACATAAGCATGAAGGAGATACAGCATTTCACGGTTTCCGTGCGCTCACAAGGTACGTGAACTTCTCGTCATGCATGCCAATGTCCATCGGAATCCTCTTTGCATGGGTAAAACCGATCTCCGTGAGCACGCGAATCATCTGATCGGCCGTGTACATCCACCGGTGCACGTCATAATCCTCGGTCTGGTCGCTCTTGTACCTGCCGAACAGGTGCTGATTGAACACATCGGGGTCTTCTCCTCCAAGGACGGCCTGCGCAATCGCTTCAACATCGGGCGTCGAGACTCTGAGCGGTGCGCCGGGCCGCATCACACGGAAGAATTCCCTGAGGACATGGTGCACGTGGGGCTTCCGCAGATGCTCAAGCGTCGCGATCGAGATGATTTCGGCGATCACGCCGTCATCGATCGGGAATTTCTTCGTGATATCGAAGACAAGATCGACTTTCGGCAGGTCGACGGCGTCCACATTCAAAAATTCCTGCGGGTTGAATGGGTTCCGGCCGCCGCAGACGTCCAATTTTGCGCCGCGAAATCCTTTTTCTCGCCACTGCGCCGCCCGGGCGTTGCACCGGACCTTCGTCGCGCGGTCTTTCGCCCAACCGTAGAGGAATCGGTACGGGCGAATGTGGCGGTAGTACCGATCAAGGATCTGTTTCAGGTTCATGCCGAGAGTGTATCACTGTAGGCGCCGCAGAGCTCGCAGCTGCGGCCAGTGCCAGCCGAAATACACAGCCATGAGCACGGCGCCCACTCCGCCGCCGATCACGGCCGCCACCGGTCCCACGAGTGATGCCGCCAGGCCGGATTCGAAATCGCCGAGTTCGTTACTGGAGTAGACGAAGACCGTGTTGACGCCGTAGACGCGGCCTCGGAGTTGCGACGGCACGAAAATTTGCAGAATCGTCGCGCGAATCGTGACGCTGACAGAGTCAAAGCCGCCCACGAGCAGGAGCGCGATAAAAGAGAGGATCGGAGATGTCGACAATCCGAAGAGAATAGTCATCGCGCCGTAGGCCGCGACGGTCAGGAGCAGGGATCTCCCCGCATGCCGGATCGGCGGACGATGTGCGAGTAAAAGAGCGGTCAGGCCCGAACCGATATTCGGCGTCGCCGCCAGAACGCCGAGTCCCGTCGCTCCGACATGCAGAATATCTTTCGCGAACAGCGGCAGCAGTCCCGTGGCGCCGCCGAGCAGGACTGCAAACAGGTCCAGGAGTGTCGTCGAAAGAATCAATGGATTCTTTCCCATGTATCGCAATCCTTCGGTCAGCGAATGAAATGTCATCGCCTTGTCCGATGATCGAGACGGGGGCATGGGGATGTGCGTCGTTGCGATCATCGCGACCATATGGGAAATGCCCGTCATGGCGAAGGCGGACAGCGGTCCATATCGCGCTATCGTCACGCCGGCGACAATCGGTCCGAGCACCGAGGCAATCCGGCGGCTCAAGTGGGACCAATTGGCCCCGTTTTCGGCATGATGCGAGGGGGTCACCTCGCGCATGATCGTAGGACGGGCGATCGACGCGAACGCGTTGCCGGTTCCTGAGAGCGCCATCGCGAGGAAAAAGTATCCGACGGGCGCGGCAAAGAATGTCAGCGCACACATCATGCCTGCCGCTGTCGCAATGATTGCCTGCCCGAGCAGAAGAACGGATTTCCGATCCCGGGAATCGACCCAGTGTCCGACAGGGAGTGCCAGCAGCAGGACCGGCAGGAACATCATCAACCCCGTCAACCCCAACGCCGCCGCGGAGCCCGTTCGGTCGTAGATCAGCCAGCCGAACGCCGTCGCCTGCATCTGCGCGGCGATGATCATGGTGAAATGGCAACTGAGCGCCCACCGGAATGCCCGTGCCTTCAATGCCGCATACGGATCATGAGACATGCTCCTATTATTGAGCGAGCGGGCACGTCATCACAATCAATTTCCACCCATACCAGAAGCGCGTCCATTCATAGGAGAGCGGCAGGCGTTTTCCTTCATGCGGAACGAGCCAGATCCACAAAATCCGCAGGAATGCGATTGTCCGGCCGCGCAGCGTATGCAGAACGCGCGCGAGCCAGTGTTCCCAGCCTTTTCCCCGCGATTCTTCCACTTCGATCTTGAGATATTGCGTGAGTTTGCTCCTAAACACTCCGAGGGGCGCGAGCGGGGCGAGGCTTCCGTGCGCCAGTCGCCCGATGTTCGTCTCTGATTTTAAGACAATCCGTTCATGAACGGGCTTCTCCCACTTTTCCACGGCATCTTTGCGGAAAAAGTAGAGACGCTCGTTGGGATACGTCGACGCGAGTGTCACGACGGTGCCGTCTTCCATCACGTAGTGTCGCGGGACGAGATAGGCACCGCATTCGTTCTTCGAGATGACGTTCCGGATCTCCTTCATCGCCTCCGGCGCCATTACTTCGTCGCTATCGAGAGCCAAAATCCACGGCTGTGTCGCCTGTTCGAGTCCAACGTTACGTGCAGCCGAAAAATTCATCAGTGGCTGGCCCTGTGCGCCGGGGAAACGCTGCGGTACTACCCGCGCGGATGCCGTTTCGGCGATCTGCACCGTCTCATCCTGACTTCCACCATCGATCACGAGAACCTCAGCGCACTCGCGCACGCTCGCGAGAGCTCGTTCAAGAGTTCTTGCGGAGTTCCAGGTGAGAATATGGACGCTAATAGGAAGCTTCATAAGAACCCTAGACATACACGAAAAATTTATAGAGGAAAAAGTTCCAGCTGACGACTACACCAATCGCGAGAATCTTTCCCAAAAACGGTGCGACGCCGAAGTATTCGACGAAGACAAACAGCAGACCGACCTGGGCGAGTGCGTTGAGTCCCTGCAAAATCAGATACCGGACCACGTGGGAACCCGTATTTTCCTTCTTCTGGAACACGAAATACTTATGGAAGGTGAACGCACTCAGGAGTCCAACACAGCTACTGATGATACCCGCCGCCAGGTACCAGAGACCTGCCGTTTGCATCAGCTGAAAACTCCCGAGTTCCAGCGCGGCTGCACTCCCGCCGCTCATCAGATAGCGCAACAACTGCGGAATGTGCGGATGAAGAGTGTTGTAGGCGCGGCGTGCATGATGGGTGATCATTGGACGGTGTAGGGACACGGATAATCGTGAACAATCACGTAGCGACCGGCGGCAACCTCGATCTGCTGCGGGCGATATCCACTTCGTTGCTCCTCGCTGAGTTTGCGGAGGAGCGGGATGCGGCAGTCGTCACCCGCTACAGTACTGAACTCGGGGCTCAGACTGAAGGAGATATTGGGCATGATGAAGCGCCACCGGGGATTGAACGGCAATTGCCCGAAGATTTCCGTCTGCTCCACGATCAAATTCTTCTCCTGGTAGTGCCCGATGATATATGCGACCGCCTGTGGCCCCTCCAAACTGGGGTTCGATCCCCGGTGCGTCCATTGCCAGTGTGCCTGTGCGGCAATGATGAGGATGAGAACGACTGTTCCCGCGCGTTTTCCGAGCAGCGTGAATGCCCCCGTCGGAACAAATGGCAGCAGGAGCAGATGAGCGGGCAGCAGGAGCCGGTACCAGCCGAAACCATTGACGAAATAGAGCATGACGAGCGCAACGAGTGTGCCAATCACGATCCATGTCGTCGCGTTCAGGCGTTTTCGAAGCGCCCACCAGCCGGTCACAGCAAAAAGGAAGAAGAGACCGAAGGCGAGGTAGGGGAGACGGAGCAGAAGTTCCGGTGTGAACCGCAGAACGTACATGAGTGTGGACCCGTCACCACCGGCGAGAAAATTTTTGAGCTGCTGTGCCAGTCCTTCAGAACCAATCGTGTGCGTCATCTCCACAATTCGCCATGGGAGGAACACAAGGATCGTCAAAATTCCGATTACGGTCACATCTCGAAGCTCAGTCCAACGCTTGCGGACCAGTGCTCTCAGCCACGCGACGCCGAGCGCGGGCAGAATCAGTCCAAACGTGATCTTCGTCAGGAAAGCGAGGCCGAAAAGAAGTCCCGACACGACAGTTCTCTTCCACGAAGGCCCCTGCATCAGTATCAACAGCCCTCCAATGAGAAACGTGAACGCCGGAATCTCCCCAAGAACGGGCTTGCCCGTGTTCACGAATGCCGAGAGCGTCACGAGGAGCGCGGTGGCCCAGAGCGCATTGATTCTTCCCGCCACTCTCCGTGTGAAGATATAAAAGAGAGCAGTGCAGGCGATCATCCAGAGCACCATCGGGATGCGCGCGGCGACGAGCGAGACGCCGAAGATACGGATGGATGCCGCGACCGGCACGATCAATGTGGGGCCGACGTTCAAAAAGTATGGATAGAGCCATTTTCCCTGGAGGAGTGGCATCGCGTACCCCTGCCCCCCCGCGAGCATCTTCGCCACGATCACAAAGAGTCCCTCATCGGCCCATGATGCCGGGAACGTGCCGAGTTCGCGCAGCATGAAGATCAGTGCGATGAGGCTGATGCAGAATTCGGGCCACAAATAACGGTATTTCCTTAGCATAGATGGAGTATACAGTTAGAGTTTTTGGAGAACCGCAATCACGCTCACTCCTTTTGTATACCCCTTTCTCTTTCTCCGCAGCGCTTGCAACAGCACGTTTGCTTCGCCGCCGTAGAATGCCTTCAAAAACGCGTTCACCGGTGCCATCGGCACCTCAATATCCGTGCCGCCCTTGCCCCAGGATTTTCCGCGCATCTTGCTTAACCTGCGCATGAGCTTCACGACCGGGTAGAGGCGCCTCATGCAGTGGCAGGCGAGCACTTCATGAACATTCGTCCCTCTCCAGAGGTTTCGGAACTCTTCCATCGAGTCATAGCGCCGGAAATGTTCGAACGCATCGTCGTGCGGACCCCAGAGAGACATGTCGGCGGGAGCGAGCATGATCAAATACGCGCCGGGCTTCATTCCATTGATCAACGAACGGACCAGTTCAACATCTTTCTCCACATGTTCGAGTACCTCTATAAGGAGGACGGCATCGGCATTCTTCAGTTGGGGAACATCCTGCGGCGCATAGCCGTGGATGAAGGTGCACTGAGGGAAACGTTTGCGCGAGAACGCAATTCCTTCAGCAGTCGGTTCGACACCGATCACGGTGTACTCATGGGAGAGAAATTCAGTGTTGCCACCCGTTCCGCTGCCGACATCAATAACCAATCGGTTTTTTGATGGAGGAACAAGCTCATGGAGCAGTGTTTGGAGAATCTTGCGGCGCCCGAGGAACCACCAGTGAGTCTCTTCCATAGCCGCGTGGGCTTCAAATTGCGGGAGCTGCATGCGCAGAAAGTGTATCCTGCCTATATGCGGATCGCCTATATCAATCATGGCCGGTTTCCGACCGAGAAAGCTCACGGCTTTCAGATCGCACAGGTCTGCGAGGCAACTGCGGCACTGGGGCATGAGGTGACATTGATCTGTCCCACTCTCAAGAATGCCGTCACCGCGGATCCGCGGTCATATTATGGTCTACGGCATCCGATCACCGTTGAATATGCGGGACAGTACGATGCATTTCAATCACCGATCATTCCCGGCGCACTTGCGTTCATCACGACGCTGCAATTCTACAAACGCGCACTGCGACTTCGCCTGACACCAGGTCGTTTTGACCTCCTGTACACACGCTCGCCGTTTCTCCTCGCTGCACTTCTCAAAACACATGTCCCCGTGATCCTTGAACTTCATACATTGCCGCGATTTTTCCGTCGCCGCTTCGCTGCATCGTGCAATCGATGCAAAAAAGTTGTCTGTCTTACCGGTCCGATGCGACAGGAACTCGTTTCGTGGGGCGTCCATGCCGGGAAAGTTATCGTGGAAGGGGATGGAGTGGATCTTCGACGGTTTGAAAAACTTCCGGACCCGTCATCTGCAAAGGTGCGATGGAATCTTCCGGCAGATCGTCCCGTTATCGGGTATGTCGGGTCGCTTGTGACGCGAGAGACGTTGGAAAAGGGGGTGAGGGAATTAATCGGCGCGAGTGAAAAGTTAAAAGTGAAAAGTGAAAAGTGGTTTTTGTGGATTGTTGGGGGACCGCAGAAATGGATCGATATCTATCGGTCCCACACATCATCATCTCTTGAATTGTCCTCAGATCAGGTTCGATTCCAGGGCCACATTGATACTGCAGACGTTCCCTCGGCTATCGCCGCGTGCGACATCTGCGTCTACCCAGCGCCAAAAACCGATCATTCGTATTTTATGCGAGATACATCGCCGCTGAAGTTATTCGAATATCTCGCAGCGGGTCGTCCTATTGTCTGTGCCGATCTCCCGCCTATTCGCGATGTCGTTGATGAGAAGAGCGTGCAGTTCTTCCGTCCGGGAGATGCTGAGGACCTCGCCGCTGCGATTGAAGACGTCATTGCTCATCCCGAAGCAGCTCAGCGGCGGGCAGAGGAGGGGAAGCGGATCGTTCAACAGCATTCGTGGGAGGAGCGAATGCGGCGGATTCTTTCCTGATTACGCTTGAAATCTCTGTTCTAAAACATCTGCGACATCTTTCATTTGCCCAAGAATGTCGGCCATGGTGTTGGGGCCTCCTAATTTCATTCCATCAAGAACCGTTGAGACTGATTGGAGTAAGTCCATATCCTTGAATTCTTCGATGATCGCTGTGTAGAGGAAAAGTTTGCCGATTTCCCTGCTTACGGCGCTTGCCAAACTTTTCTGAACCTCGAAGTCATCGGCAAGTTTGTCTTTCATACCTGCCATTGCTTCATTGCGAATGGTCTGCAGCGATGATGCGTTCACCGGCAAAGCCAAATCTTTCAATTTCCCATGAATTGCGTCAATCGTCATAAAAATATTGAGCCACAGTTGTCTTTTGCGATTTTGATCTTCCTTGAAGGAAAAATAATCTCCCACATTTTCGCCTTGGAGGATTCTTGTCCACTGCAGATCCATGAGTTTTTCCGGTTCCTGCGGCTCAATTTTTGCAATCGCCTTTTTGTGCTCTGCCCACGGCAGAGCATTGTCGAGCAACATTCTGATCACCGCCGTTTTTTGCACATCTGCGGCGCGAACATGTCGTTTCTCCGTCGCAGTGGCAATGCTCTGATGGTCTAATGTCGTCATTATGCGCAATATACTTTATAATGTATTTTTGTCAATTACTGCGTCTCTAAGAGAAAATTCTGATAGGATTATCGCGTGAGCAACATTGTTCCCGTCGCCAAATCCGGCATCACGTACGCCCTCTTCGTCTGCGGACGTCCGGATGTGAAGGACGCCAAGTTTTTCACGAGCAATGACGAAGAATTCCAGGTTGGCGTCTTTGAGCGTGGCGCGGGGTACGAAGTGAAGCCACATCAACATCCGGAGAATCGCCACGAGGTCATTCAGACCACCGAGTTCCTTTATTTTGAGAAAGGCAGCGCGTCGGTCACGGTGTTCGACGACGATTGGAATGAATTGCACAAGCAGGTAATGAAGGCCGGTGATTTTCTGGTCTTCTTCCGCGGTGGTCACACCCTCACGATGCTCGAACCAACGCGACTCATCGAAGTGAAGCAGGGGCCATTTAAAGGAGAGGGAACAACGAAGATCTTTAGGAAGTAGGAGGTAGGAATTAGGAAATCGGCAGAGTACGATATACTTCTTTTCGCAGTCCTAACTCCTAATTCCTACCTCCTCGCATGAACGTCCCCGTTAACGAACCCGTCATCACTCCGGCAGCGAAAAAATATGTGGCAGACGCCATGGAAACCGGGTGGGTGTCCTCGGGCGGCCCGTACCTGGAGAAATTCGAGAAGGCATTTGCCGAATATGTTGGGGTGAAGCATGCGATTGCCGTCACGAGCGGCACGGCTGCGCTGCACATCGCGCTTTTGAGTGTGAAGATCGGAGCCGGTGATGAAGTGATCGTTCCAGACTTCACAATGATCGCGTCCGTCTTTGCTATTATCTACACGGGAGCCACACCAATCTTCGTCGATATCGAATCGGATACCTACAACATCGATGTTACGAAAATCGAAGCGGCGATCACGAAGAAAACAAAGGCGATCATGCCTGTGCACATCTACGGTCATAGCGTCGACATGGATCCGCTGCTCGCGATCGCCAAAAAACGCGGACTCAAGGTCATTGAAGACGCCGCCGAGGCCCATGGTGCTCTCTATAATGAGAAGCAGTGCGGCTCGATGGGGGATATCGGCTGTTTCAGCTTCTATGGCAACAAAATCATCACGACGGGAGAAGGTGGAATGATCGTAACCAATGATGACGGGCTCGCCGAGCATATGCGGCGGCTCAAAGACCTCAGTCATATGCCCGGCCGGCGCTTTTGGCACGACGAAGTGGGGTACAACTACAGGATGACGAATCTCCAGGCGGCGCTTGGGCTCGGGCAAATGGAATCAATCACTGATTTTCTGCGGCACAAGGACTGGATGGCAGGGGAATACGGCAAGCGCCTGGGCAAGATCAAAGGGATTCAATTACCCGTGACCAAGAAGTACGCAAAAAACGTGCACTGGATGTACGGAATTCTGCTCACCGAAGAATTCCCGATGACGCGTGACGCATTCCGTGCAGCGCTCAAGGAAAAAGGCGTCGATACGCGTGATTTTTTCCCGTCATCCGCGAAGCAACCGATCATTCAGAAGCTGTATCATCGCAGTGAACGTTTTCCGGTGTCTGAAAAAGTTGCCAATCAGGGGTGTTATCTCCCATCTGGTCTCGCTTTGACCCAAGAACAAATCAATTATGTCTGTGATTCCATCGAAAGCATTGCAAAGGCGTGAGATCTCCATGGTCTCGGTGATTTTGCCCACCTACAACGAGGCGGGGAACATCGTCGATCTCTCCATCGCGATCCACAAGGCGATCACACAGCCGCACGAGATTATCGTGGTCGACGATAATTCTCCCGACGGCACGTCGCGGCTCATCCAGGAGCTCATCGACTCCGGCGGGTGCCCCGGACTGCGGCTCGAAATCCGGATGACCGACCGCGGGCTCACCAAAAGCATCCAGCGAGGCATCGATCTTGCGCAGGGAGACACGATTGCGTGGCTCGACTGCGATTTTTCCATGCCGCCCGCAGTCATTCCTCAGCTGCTGAGTAAAATTGAGACCGGTTACGACATCGCGGTCGCGTCGCGCTTCATTTCCGGAGGAGTCGCGAAGGAAGGACAGCAGTGGTTTGGGGGAGAGGAGTCAAAAGCCGCGATTCTCCTCAGCAAAATACTCAACTGGTTCCTCCGGCACGCGCTTTTTTCATCATTCACCGATTACACGAGCGGATTTATCGCTATTCGCCGTGATGTTCTCCAAAAAATCCGGCTGCACGGCGATTACGGCGAGTACTTCATTGATCTCATCTACCGCGCGATTCTTCACGGTTACTCATTCATCGAAATTCCGTACACGAGCGTGCCCAGGCGTGCGGGGGAATCAAAGACTGGAGCAAGTTTCACGGGGCTCTTCAAGCGCGGACTCCCATATCTGGGGACGATTCTCAAAATGTGGGGGCTGCGGCTGCGGCATATGCTTGGTGGAAGCGTTTAACAAGAAAATTCATTACGGCAGCAACTTCCACTCCTCCAGGGCCGCCCCGGTCACGTTTGCGGCTTCTTCTATGGTCTTCGCACTCGGATGAACAGTATCCCAACTAAGACTCTCAGGCTTGTTGCCGAAGACTTCATAAAGATTGAGAACCTGGAAGTCCTGCTTTTCGGCGATCGCTCGAAGCTTCACGGTGCTTTGGAGGTGTAACTGCTTCTCCGGCCAGATCACGAACAGCATCTTCAATGATCGTGGGAGCGTACTCACGAACGACGCGAGCCGCTGCTCGTATTTTTTGAGTGCTTCATCGGTCACGGTTTCTCCAAACGCATTTTTGCGGCTTTCCACTTCCTGATCTTCGAGATTTTTGTTCTCCGTCTTCATACTGATGACCTTCTTCACCGTCCGATAGAAGGCGCTGTGCAGATCGAACCAGCATCGACCCGGCAGATAGCCGAGGATTCCCGTTTCAATCGGGTGGCAGGTCGGCTGACCCGGTGTCCACCCCGGCGCCTGAAGATTTCCGTCTTCATCGAGCACCGCGGGCTCGGTATCCGTCAGATCATTCCAGTAGAAGACGAGTATGAGCGTCTGCGGATGCAGCTGCGCGATTTTCTCTTTGTAGAGCGCCGCTTCCTGGCTCACTGTGTAGCCTGGTGCCGCGCCCGTCACGACGTTGAATTTCTTTTCGAGGAGGTCACTCAGCCGCGCACCGAGCGTCTCGTTGTTTTCGATTCCGTATCCGAACGCGACAGAGTCGCCGAGAATCGCAATGGTCGGCTTACCCGGATGAATCTCTTCCGAGCGGAAGCCCCGTCGGTCAGTTACGATCGTCGACCGGAATGCCGATTCATTGAGGTTTGGTTTAAGTTCATAACTGAGTGCCGGGTCCTCGCTCTTCTGGTAGATCGGCGGTGTGTGCGGACGACCGCTGTCGATGCCTGTTACTCGCAATACCAGCTCGATCACGACGAAGAACGCAACAATTGTTGCAAGAGTCAGACTGAGGTTCTGCAAAAGACTTTGGTGGCGGGACATACCGATAGAGTAGCGTATGTTCCACACACCCACGGAACATCCAATCATGGCTTTCTGAAGAGCTTTTTCTGCATTTCCAAAAAGTGATTTTTTCCTGGGCTCTTTTAGCCAAAGTTTGAGGATGTCAGTCTGAGCCATATGATTTCAACTTCATTAATTCCATTGGAAACCATCGGTACGCGTATTCTGCTCATTCGCGGGCAGAAAGTCATGCTGGATAGAGATTTAGCAGAGCTTTATGGAGTGCCTGTGAAATCATTGAATCAGGCCGTACGCCGTAACAGGGCTCGTTTTCCAGCGGACTTCGTTTTTGCACTTAAAAAGGATGAAATGAGGCATTCTTTAAGGTCACAGATTGTGACCTTAAAGCGCGGAGAACATTCCAAGTATCAGACGTTTGCCTTCACCGAACAAGGCATCGCCATGCTGTCGTCTGTCCTTCATAGCCCCCGCGCAATTCAAGTGAACATTGCCATCATGAGAGCGTTCGTGCAGCTGCGGCAGTGGCTCTCATCGCATGCGGATCTAGCGAGCAAGCTCGAAGAGATGGAAAAAGAATACGATGAAAATTTCCGCACCATTTTCGAAGCCATTCAGGCTCTCATGACGCCGGAGGTTCCTGAAAAGAAGGGGACAATTGGGTTTCGATTGGATTAATCCAAAGCGAATTGCTTGAGATACGCTTCGGTGTCTCTTTGAACGTGCTCTGGCATCTTGTCTTTCCTCAGTAAACAATTCCCCATCACCAGATAATCCATGTGCGTGTGGAGGAAGCAGTTCACGGCATCACGCGGGCTCTCCACGATCGGTTCGCCGCGGACGTTGAAGGAGGTATTGATGATCACGGGGCATCCCGTTTTGCTCTCGAACGCTTTGATCAGATCGTAATAGCGGGGATTCTGGTCGCGGCGGATGGTTTGGATGCGGGCGGAGCCGTCCACGTGCGTGACGGCGGGAATTTCACTACGCTTTGCGGGCAGCGTATCCGCAACGAGGAGCATGTACGGGCTCTCGCGGTCCAGATCGAACCACTCGGAGACTTTTTCTTCGAGCACGGTCGGCGCAAACGGCCGGAAGCTCTCGCGGAATTTTATTTTCAGATTCACCTTCTGCCAATTCGCTTTATTGCGCGCATCGGCGATGATTGAACGGTTGCCGAGTGACCGTGGACCGTACTCCATGCGCCCCTGAAACCATCCAATGACGTTTTCGCCTTCCAGAAGCCCCGAAACCGTCTCAATCAGATCCGCATCACTCAGCTTTTCGAAGGGCAGTCCTTCACCGTGCAAAAATTCCTCGATTGAATTTTGTGAATATTCATTCCCAAGGAACGCATGTTCCATCTTCGGCAGTCGCGCGCCGTGGAATTCCTTGTGCCAGAGGCAGAGTGCAGCGCCCAAAGCTCCTCCGGCGTCTCCTGCAGCGGGCTGGATGAAAATGTCTTTGAACATTCCCGTCCGCAGAATCTTTCCGTTCGCTACACAGTTGAGTGCGACGCCGCCTGCAAGACACAAATTGTCACTCGGACAAATCTTTTTCGCGTGAGCGGCAACCTTCAGCATAATTTCTTCCGTGATTTCCTGCAGCGATCGTGCAATATCTTTATGGAATTGCGTGAGAGGGGATTCCTGCTTGCGGGTCGGCTGCCCAAAGAGCCTCTCGATCTCGCGGCCGGTCATCCGGAGGCCCGCTTCGTAGGTGAAGTAGCGCATATTCATGCGGAAACTGCCGTCCTCGCGGATATCGATCAGTTCGCGCATTTCTTTCATGTACTTGGGCTCTCCATACGGCGCGAGGCCCATCACTTTGTACTCCGCGCTGTTTACTCTGAAGCCGATGTAGTACGTGATGGCCGAATACAGGAGGCCCAGTGAGTGAGGAAAGTGCACTTCCTTCACGATCTTCAAATCCGTTCCCTTTCCATAGCCGATTGTCGTTGTCGCCCATTCGCCGACGCCGTCGACCGTCACCACCGTCGCGTCCGGAAAGCCCGACGCGTAGTACGAGGATGCCGCGTGGGATTCATGATGGCCGGTGAAGAGCACTGGGCCTTTGTAGCCCAATTCTTTTTTAAGATTCTGCGGAATCCAGAGTTTTTTTTGCATCCATTCATGCATCGCGCGGTGGTAACTCAAAAATCCGCGCGGCCAGGCGTCGATGTACGTCGGAATGATGCGGTCGAAGAATTTCAGCAGCGGCTTCTCGTAAAATCCGACCGCATCAATGTCGTTCATCGTGATGCCAGCCTGTGCGAGCGCGTGTTCAATCGCGTTTTTCGGCAGCGATTCGTCGTGCTTCTTGCGCGTGTAGCGTTCCTCGTGCGCGGCAAAGACAATGTCGCCGTCGCGAATCAGGCACGCCGCACTGTCGTGGTAATAACAGGAGATGCCGAGGATGGTGCGGGGCTTTGTCATTAAAACTGATGATGAAGATCATCAGGAGGAGTTGGTGGTACATCTATCCAGTAGGAATCTCTCGTGACCTTCTCCTTGCGAAAGAGTTTCATGATTTTGAGGATGATTCCGTATGTGCCGAAGCCGATGATCCAGAGGATCGTCAGGATAATTTTGCTCATGATGAAGCCCAGCGCTTTGCTGAATTCCATCCAAGCGTCATAAAACCAGCTGAGTGGTGGCGGAAGTTTCATCTGGTATAGACTACTACACAATGGTGTAAATAAAGGGGGCCAGAGGGGAGGTTTGCGCAAAGATCAGCAGCAATCCCAGAAGGATGACCAGGAGAATCAGTGGCA
>JAHFJP010000030.1:8705-16955 GCA_023245765.1 Candidatus Peribacteria bacterium | reverse complement strand
CCTATCCACAAGTCATCCCAACGTCTTGCGATACGCTATGGTTCGGTCCTCCACCCGCCTTTCGGCGGGCTTCAACCTGCTCATGGATAGCTCACCCGGTTTCGGGTCGTGTCCCAGCGACATAGGCGCCCTGTTCGGACTCGCTTTCGCTCCGGCTCCGGCTAAAACTGCCTTAGCCACGCCACTGAGAACACACTCGTTGGCTCATTATGCAAAAGGAACGTCGTCACGGACTCCATTCTTGACTCCGAGAATCTTGCATTCGTTATTCTCATTCGCAAGAAGCTTTTTAGCTGATTAGCTGTTTAGCTTTTTAGCTTCGAAATGAAGCTAAGAAGCTAACAAGCTAGAAAGCTAACAAGCTCCGCAAGAACAATAACAACGAGGAAAATTCAGGCGAAACCAACAATGGAATCCGCTCCGACTCCTTGGACGCAACACATTTCAGAGACTATTTCATCCCCCTTCCGGGGTGCTTTTCACCTTTCCCTCACGGTACTATCCGCTATTGAGCTCTGCATCTGTTTAGCCTTGGATGGTGGTCCACCCGGATTCAGGCCGGATTTCACGTGTCCGACCCTACTCAGGATTCCTCTAGTGACTGCTGATATTTCGCGTACGGGGCTCTCACCCTCTCTGGCCGCCCGTTCCAGGGACGTTCTTCTATAACAGCAGAATCACATATTGAGGTCCTACAACCCCGGGAATAAATTCCCGGTTTGGGCTGATCCCTTTTCGCTCGCCACTACTAAGGGAATCTTTACTTTAATTTCTTTTCCTCTGTTACTGAGATGTTTCAGTTCACAGAGTGACCTCCCAGCCTTGATTTTGACTTCGGGAACGATAAGGAAAGATAACGATTTCTCCCGAGAAGCTTTTTAGCTGATTAGCTGTTTAGCTTTTTAGCTTTGGTGGAAGCTAAGAAGCTAACAAGCTAAAAAGCTAGTAAGCAGCTCTGTTGTTCCAAAAACAAAATCAAGGCCAGGTCCTAGAACATAACTTCTAGGGGGTTTCCCCATTCGGAAATCTTCGGCTGGTAACGCCTGCCTAGCGGCTCACCGAAGCATATCGTTGCTGGCCACGTCCTTCGTCGGAATGCAGAGTCGAGGCATTCATGTGTTGCGATGAATAACATTTTTAAATACATACTGTTCATGTGCTACAAGCTGGGTACTACTCCAGTCCTGTAGACATATTTTTTATAATTGATTCTTATTTACCCCGAGTAGATCGCGCGAAGCGCGATCGTATCGAGGGGCGATGATGACAATAAGCATGGAGAGGGAGGAGCACCAAACCCGAGGCGAGTCGCGTGAAACGAGCGCGGTCGGGGGGCATTTTTTTATCGAGATAAAAAAATGCGGGTGGCTCACGCACACCCGCAGAATTAGGAAGTCCCCAGGGGACCTAATCCTACGGGTGTTCGCGGGTCTGCATAGAAGCCGGGACAGTCTACTGATGAGCACTAAGGAGGGTCAAGAGAAAAAATAGTCTTTTGACCGTCTTTTGCACATGCTAGAGTCCCTTCCTTTTTATCATCATGACGACCGAAAATGTCTCAAATCTGGCAGGAACAATAGACGCACTGGAAGGGGCGATCGTTAATGCTGACCACAACCAGGGGATGCTGGAGAAAGTCAGCAAACCATACGTGGAAAGATTGCGGGCCTTGGGACTGGAGAGGAGAAAAGAGGAGCGTTCGACTGTGCGCTTCGGAGAACAAATGTTTGGTCTTGTGCGGAGTCTTCTCAAGCGCCTTCCTTCTGCAGACAATCCACAGCATGAACAGCTTCTTGCTCTACTCGAAGAATGGCGCAGTGAGATCGTATTGCAAAACCTTCAAACCCCCATTCATGAGGCCACGGTCGCTCTTCTCGAATTTCTCGATGCCCTGAGGAAAGGCGAGGTCTCTCATCTCAATGCATCAATGGCAATGAAAACTATTAATAATTTTGTCACTGCTCTCACAAAAGATCTCGCATACTCGCCGCCAGTGACCGAAGAGAAAGCGTAAGAGAATTGCGGAGGTGAGTCTGTTGGAAGACGCTGCCAGGTCGCGATTGCGGATATTGGAAAACAGCTATTGAAAGCCAAGAAGTGGCACCGGGCACCCGGCAGATTGTCCGAAAGGCGTTTTTCTGCTACAATATCGGGATTTATGCCAACAGACCAAAACCAAAATTCTGCAGTGCAGGGCGCCCTGAAAGCCGTGCTTCCCTCCGTCCCCTCTTTCCCGTCGGGTGATGAGGTTTACGACGGAATCATGAGCACGATCGAACCGGATCTGACGACATCGCAATTGCCGCTCCTCGCGCAGAAATATCAGAACGAAACTCCCGATGAAGCGAGCACGCGATCGGCGCGGTACACTAAAGCGTTCGCCGAGTATGACAGGCGCTACGCCGCATTCACCGTGCAGCTCGAAAGCGCCGTGCACACCTACCAGAAGATTGCAGTCGCCTCGGTGGAGGAGCATTCCAAGATGAAGGAAGAGCGAGATCTCTCGAATCTTGAACAGTCGATGTCCGCGTCATAATCACCATGCCAAACACACAATTTCCATGGGCACGATCTGAGGATTTCTCCAACTTCCGGGAGCACCGGTTGATCTACGACGTCGAAGCCGGAGCGAAGAAAGGCGAAGTTGAAGCAAAGGCAAAAGAGGGCGGCGAAGCTGTTCCCGGACCCGAGAGATTCGGCAAGATGGCCGATGCGCGCCGCAAGAGCGCGGAGGGCAACGTCAAAGGTGCCTCCGATGGCGTCCGTACCGCCACAGAGCGCGCCGGCAAAGAACTCAGCAACTTCTTCGATGATCTGAACCGTCCCGTGACGCTCAGCGAAGACGCACAAAAGAACGCCGGCAACATCCTGCGAAGCTACGATGCGCAGACCAACTATTCGAGAGAAGAGACAATTGCGCGGCTCCAGGTGCTCGGATTCCAGTTCACGACCGACGGGCCCAATAATGAATTTGACCGCGCGGTGCAAAACGCAAAGTCGGAACCGCCCGGTACTGTTGTACCACCGCTGCGCGCAGGGAGCACCATCTCGAAAATCTCCGGCGCCTTTGGATTATTCAACACGATGCTGCAACGGCACGTGCGGGACCGTTCAGGCAACAACAGCGAGCGCGGAAAATTCGTGAATGGGGTGGAAGACTTCAACCGCAGTAATCGCAACACCGCCTCACTGATGATCAATCAGCGTGCCGCAAGCGGTACGACCCCGGCAGCCGAAGATCTCTCGGTGACACTGCTGCAAACAGGAGCGGTGACGACCAAAGAAATGCAGGAGCGCCGCAAGGGACTTGCCGCGCAACTCAGGACAAGCAGCATGATCAGCGAAGCCGACATGAAGGCCCGGGAGGCCGACAGCAATATTTTCGTGATCAAAGACATTACGCCGGCAAAATTCCGCCAGGTGCAGAACGCGATCAACGCGATTCGCGATTCGCGCGATGCTGCTCCGCCTCCTTCGAGTAACACTTCAAATGGACCATCCGGCGGACCATCGTCGGGTCCGGGCGCGAACCCCAACACACCTGCTCCAACGGAACGTCAAAAAGCGGAGAGCGAAGCGAAGGCCCTGCTCGCGCCACTGGAGGTCAGACTTCAGCAATTGCCGCCAAACCATCCCACGAGAAAAACAATTTCCGAGCAAATCGCAATTCTTCGCAACACGCTGAGCGATTCAACTGTCACGCCCGACACTATTGTCAAAAATACCGCAGCACTCCGCAAGTTGGATGAAGAGCTGACGAAAGCTCTCGAGACAACGGACAAAAACCTGAAAAGCGCCCAGCAACGCGGAACGAAGGCAATCGAGGGCTCACAGCCGCTGATGAAGATACTGGATGCCGATCCGCGGTTGGTACGACTGAAGAACCTCGTGCAAGGACAAACCCAGATAATCACCAAAGCGATGGAAGGAACAGATATCACTGCAATCGACAAAGCCATCACAGATCTCAACGAAACAGTAACACGCGTCAATGATCTCCTGCCCGTTCTTGAGGAATCAGAAAAGGCAGTCCAGAGCGCCGAAACGGCATTGAAAACGAGGGCATCGGACATTCCCGCCGAGACAGCGAAAACAGTTCGGGAACGAATTAATGCCGTGGAGAAAGGCCGCATAGCAAATGATGCGAGTCCGCAGAGCGTGCGTCCGCTCACGGAGGCACTGACGAAGGAAGTCGACGGAATCGACAAAGCCATTAAAAACGCCCAAGAGACGAAAAAGAAAACCGAGGAGGCTCAGAAGTTACGCGATGAAGGTCAGGTTGAATTGAAGTTAGCGGAACCCGTTCTGAAAACATCCGACTTACCGGAACACGTCCAAAAAGAGCTGAAATCGCGCATAGCAACGCTGAGAACGGAAACCGAATCCACGACGCCGTCGCCGGAACCAGTCCGCAAGGCAATCGCCGCTGTCGCAGAGATGCGACAGGCAGTGAACAACAGCTTCGTGACGCGCTACACTGCAGCGCGCACAGCATTGACGTCAGCAGATAGTCTTGGCG
The DNA here is from genome assembly GCA_023245765.1 of Candidatus Peribacteria bacterium. GTDB lineage: Bacteria > Patescibacteriota > Gracilibacteria > Peribacterales > Peribacteraceae > JABFSS01. The sequence goes on along the minus strand of JAHFJP010000030.1, from coordinate 12,436 downwards.
ACAGAGCAGACGCCAATGATCCAATCTCATCGGCGGCAAATAAGCGGCTCACGGCGGCAGTTGGAGAACTACGAACAGCGATGGCAGGCTTCGATCCTAGTTTGATCGAAACAAAAACAACAGAAGTGAATACACGTATCACACGGTTGGAAGAAGCATGTAAAGATACGCGCCGGGAGTGGGGACACAACTACTTGAGAACCAATGTTAATGCGACAGATGAGGGGAATAATAGGTACAGCAAACAGATGGGGTTTATTATCGGCGATTTTATGGGGATGAAATGGAAGCCAGAAACGGGAAAGTGGGGCGATAACTGGTGGGATGGCGGACGCGAGACGACGTACCCGTTCTACGATTCAGACAACTCTAGCAGAGGCGCTTATGGCTACGCACCCTACGATACTATTTCCCGACGGTTGAAAGAAATAAACGCTGATCATCGTAAACCACCTGCGAGTGGTTTGTAATAAAAATCCCCATCGATGAACTATGGACTCTGCACATTTGCTCTCGGCCATCGACCAACTCTGGTCTCTCGAACCGGGATTGCGGCAGCAGCTCCGCCGTGCGGCTGAGCGTGCATCGGAACAAAATTTGAAAAAGATCGCCGATGCCGTAGCCGCTGCGCTCGAGAAGCAGGATGCACTCGTGAAGAAACTGGTGAAAGCGGATCCGCAGTTCCCGGCAAAACTCCGGCAATTTTTGCATGACAGATTCCTGGAAACCCGTGGCACCGTGAAAGCCGGCGAACAAACCAATATCGATACCATTATGGAAAAAATCGAATCCTCGTGATGCTCCATGCGCGCACACCCACACCAAAACCGGCAGGGCGCAGAGCGCGAGGATCGCCTCCTCGCGTTTGCGGAATTACCCCAAATTCGCAATAGCGACCTCCACGACGTGCGCGGACAGCTCGCCGTCGAGCAGCAACAAAAGGACAGTGGTGACCGGATCGAGAGTGAGGAGGAGCGCCTTACCCGGTTGGTGAGTGAAACCAATAACGTGATCATGGAATTCCAGGGACGTGTCCGGGATCTTCCAGATGAAGTCGCGCGCGCGCTGGGGGAGCAAATTCCTGTGTACATCAGAGGATCGATTCAAACTGCCGAACGCAACGGCGTGCAGGGATTGAACGCTGAGGAATTTGATGCACTGCGAAATCAGGTGGCGCAGGGAATCCGCGAGGTACTCGCCTCAATCGCCGGAGGCGAAGACGAAGGCAGGCACAAAGCCGAACGAGAGGCGGAGGAGGCCAGACGGAAAGCAATGAGTCTGGAATCCGTCCGGTCTGCTTTAGAAAAACGACAGGTGGAAATTCTGAACGAAGAAAGGGTGAATCTGGGAAACCTCGAGGATGCCGAACATCCGGAAAAGGTGGACGCTGAACTGCAGAAATTCCAGAAGCGGGAACAGGAGCTTCAGGAAACCCAATCGGAAATCACCAAGCTCGGCACAGACATCAAGGATTTCCACGAGAAAGCAAGTAAGCATGTCAAGGAAATGATGGAACCGCACATCGGCGCCGCACTGGGTGCCGCCGCCACGGGTGCCGCTGCAGGAGCCATTATTTGCGGTTCATGGAACCTGGGCATCGGCGCAATTCCGGGAGCGATCATCGGAGGCATCATCGGCTATGCCGCTGCGCGGCTCACCGCCCATGTCGCCTTGAGCGGGGCGGCAGAAGCGAAAGCGGGTGAATACAACCAGGTCATTGCAACGGCAAAACAGCAGTTTGCGAAGGGCCATGCGAACGCACAGAATGCGTCGAGAAAAATTGAAGAGGACGGCAAGATCCTCTCGGCAGCTCCGACTGCAATCGGTAGAAAGCAAAAAGAATTCTACGTTAAACGCCGGGCGGAAATTGAAGCGCGACAAAAGGAAACGGAAGAAGAACGCCAGTCGCGCGAAAAAAGCGTCGTGGAAATGGGCGTCTCGCGCCGGCAGATGGAGGATCACCTCAAAAACCTGCAAGAACGCCAGCAGACTCTTAAAAAGAACCGGGAAGAACTCGCAAAAGGAGTATGGGATCTTGCGGACCAGCAGGACCATCTGAACAGCAATGCCGGGCAAATCAACACCGCAATCGGCGATATAGAGGAAGGTCTGCGACGTTTGCCGCAGGATCATCCGCAGGCACAGGCGCTGCGCAAACAGCTGGAAGCTCTGACGAAGGCTCGAGATGACAGCGGCCACGGTTTGCGACAGGTCGAGCAGGGCCGAAAACAAATGCAGGACGCAGGACAGGACGTGCAGGGACAACTGACGGATACGCAGACGAGTCAAATAGATCTTGATGCGCACGACCGTTCGCTCGCCCAGACGATTGTGGTTTTGCAAGAGAGCATCCCCGTACTCCAGCAGCACGAAGGAATTCTCGGTAGTAATGCCCTGGAGCTGCAACAGGGTCTGGCGTCACAACTGCAGATGATGAGCAAGCTGGGTAATGACATCGGCAAGGAGGCGTTGAAGGCCAATGTCCTGAACGTGAAGAGTAATCTGGAAATGAATGCGGCGAGAAACAGTATTGCCGGACTTTCAGGAGTGGAGACCCCTTCTTTCGTGAGTAATGTCCTCCAGGGAACGTTTGAGGGTATCGGCCACGGCATAAAATTCGTGGTCGTCGACAACGTCGGCTGGGCGCTCGATGAAGCATCGAAATGGCTGAAAAAGGAATTGCCCGTGCTCGGCCACATCATCAGCTTCCCGATTGACGTTGTATCGGGTGTCGTCCACGGCGTCGGCGAACTGTGCGAAGGCGTGTGTACGCTGCTCGCACACCCCGTCGCCACACTCGAAGGCTTGGGTGCGCTGATCGGCCGCGATCCGAAAACCGGCGAATGGGGCCACTGGGACAAAGCCGGCGAAGCGTGGGCCGAGATGGGATTAGCGCTGATTTCCTGGAAAGAATTCTCAAATGGGGAAGTCGGCAAGGGCCTCGGCAAGATTGTGCTCAACGTCCTCATGACCGTGACCGGCATGGAGGCAGTGGGTGTTGGAGGAAGCGCCGCAAATGTGGCGTTCGCAGTCGCGCGCGCGAACGGCAGCTCGATTGCCGGCGCAGCGGTGCGCGCGGGGCTCGTCGCGATGCGCACGGGATTGGCGGAATTCGGATCCGGCCTCGCGAAGATGCCAATGTGGATCCTGAAAGATTTGCCGAAAGAAGCACTGCATACGATTGCCGAAATCGTGAAGTCACCTCTCAGCATCTATAAGTATTTCAAGACTCCGCGAGGCGCAGCGCTGGAAGCATCGATCGGCAGGGATCTTGCAGCGTTCGGCGAAGTCGGCACCAGGATCGAACAGTTCACGATTGGCGGAAAGAACGTCGCCGAGATTCCGGGTCTGGCGGGCCGCAGCGCACAGGAACTGGCATCGATGACCGGTGCGGAACTGATCGCCGCGGGCATCACCGATGCTTCGGCCATTCGCGAATTCGTGCACTTCCGCGGTTTGGTGCAGCAGGCAGACACCCTGCAGGCGACGATCACCGCCGGGCGCCACGCTCAGGAGCTCCGGGCAATCGCCGAGGAAGCGGGCATTGCCGACCGGACGGTTGCCACGCGCGTCGCGGACAACATGGAACGAATCGTTGTCGACGCACGCAGCAAGGACACGCGGTACCTCACACGGCTTGTCGATGACATCAATAAAGATATGCCGCTGCAGCCGAGGCGCGCCTACCAGGTGGTCGAAAGCACGGCCGATGGCGGACTGGTCGCCTTTGA
>JAHFJP010000030.1:0-8605 GCA_023245765.1 Candidatus Peribacteria bacterium | reverse complement strand
GTGATCAAGAAACCCAAAGCTCCGGTTATTGCGAGGCCTGGAGGCGAAGGCCCAATTCTCAGGCTACCGATTAAAGAGGGCGAGACGCTCACGGTGACCATTCTCGAAGGCAAGGAATTCGGCGGCTTGAAAGCGGGAGAAAAAGGCGTCCTGAAAATAGAGAAAGGCAGCATGGTTCTGGAAACCCCGGATGGCAGGAAGATTCCCATCAATCGTCCGCAGGCACGCGCGCTCTTTGAACCCGGCGAGGCAGCCGGCATCACGTTGCCCACCAAGACGACCGACGCGATTCCCGCCAAACTCGCAAAGGACATTCCGGGATCAGGATTGAAGGCAGGTGAGGAAGGAATACTGACTATCGAGAGAGGACAGACAGTCTTCAAGACGCGCGACGGCAAGACGTTTGCCGTCAACCGCAACCAGGCGCAGGAATTATTCCGGCCGCCCGGAACTCCGGCGCCCACAATACCGCTGAAATTCGGGGAGGCCGCACCGGGAACATCGACACTCAAGCTCCCGATCAAAGATGGCGATGCGCTCGGCGTCACGGTAAAGGAAGGTAGAGAATTTGGAGGAATGAAGGCAGGCGAAAAAGTCACGCTGAAAATGGAAAATGGGAAAATGGTGCTGGAAACCCCGGATGGTAGGAAGATTCCCATCAACCGTCAGCAGGCGCGCGAATTGTTCAGTGAAACGAAGCCGATGAAACTGCCAATCAAGGAAGGCGACTCGCTCCAGGTCACCGTGCTCGAAGGCAAAGAGTTCGGCGGTTTGAAAGCGGGAGAAAAAGGCGTCCTGAAAATAGAGAACGGCGGCATGGTCCTCGAAATGCCGGACGGCCGAAAGATCAAAATCAACCGTCCGCAGGCACGCGCACTCTTTGAACCTCACGGCCCGACCCCGACACCCAAAGGATCGCCGGCATTGCACCGACAGGAGTTACAGAATCTTGCCAGAGAACTGGCACTGGAAGATCCGGCGGCAGCTGAAGGGATTATGCGGAGACTGGAGGATCTCCGGGACATGGCACGCGGGACAAGCGAGACCATCACGCTCGAAACGGGTTGGGTGGATTGGATCAAAAACGGTTTCCGAAACACGAAAGTCAACGACTTTGACTATTTCGTGACGATGCTCGGCGAGGATATCGGCAGGCAGCCCGGTCAGGCGTGGAAGATTCTCGATGCCACGAAGGACGGAAAACTGATCGCCTTCGACGGCACCGGGACACTCCGCATTATTCCCCAGAATGAAGTTGGTAGCTTTGTTCAAAAGGCGATGGCCGCATCGAGCGAAGCCACGGGGGGGAAGCCGCTTCTCCGGATTCTCGATAATGCAGACAGAGCGAGAATTTGCGTCGCGGAAGCAGTCGTTGGCCGCACGCTCACTGTTGCCGAGCGCGAAGCAGTGATCAACGCACATTTCAAAAACACGATTGTTGGTAAAGGGAGAACGCTCTTCGATGCGGGTTTCGACCGGCCGGTCGTGCAAGCATTGATGGATACCGGAGTGACGGGCACGACCGAATTCCTGGAACGAACGGCGGCACGAACGAAACCGCCTGTCACGCCAAGGGCACCACGTGGTGCGGCGGCGAACGCGGGGGGTCTCACCCCTCACGAGATCGCCGTTCCGAATGTGGCAGAGACGGTGCCGAAACGAAAATCCATACCGGCGAGAATCAAAGCGGACGATCCCCTTCTCGGGACGAACTTCGCACTGGGCAATGAGGGACAATTGAGGATGGGGAAAAATGGAAAATTGCAATTCATTGGTGATAACGGCGCAGTGATGGAATTTGAGAACATGAAACACGCACGCAAAGTGTTGGAAGAAGTGCGGGCTCCCAAAGCCGCACCAACCAACGCGGCAACAGCGCCGAAGGCGGCGCCCGTCGCGAAGCCTGCATCCGGTCCCGCGATTGCAGCGGACGCCCCGAAGTCCGGCAATTTTGTCCTGCCAAAACCGGGTGACTTCATGACCGTCACGATGGCGGAAGACATGATCGTCAGTGGACGGGGAACTGCTAACCCCGTCGTTCTGCGTAAGGGTGACGTGGTGATGCTCTCGAACAAAAACGGCACGCTGGTCATCGAAGCGATCGACGGCAGATCCATTGCCGTCACACCGAAACAGGCAGGGGAAATGGTGAAGCCGCTGAACACATTCGGTTCCAAAATAGGCGCACCGAGACCGGTGGGAGGAATGACTGAAGGAATCGTGCCAGCTGCAAAGGAAGCGCCAAACGCTGCGGCTGTCGCGCCAAAGAATTTGGAGGGTCTGCCTGTCACGAAGGACGGCAACGTCTACGTGCTAGGCAGATCTCCCAATGGAGAGGGGTACGAATTGATGGTGCGCACGAAGAACGGCTGGCAAGTGCAGCACAACAAGCCGTTACGGCCCGGCTCGCTCGCAAAAGCAGACGCGATTGATGCGCAGTTGAGGGCGGCCGCGCTCCCGAACGAAACACTCATCGGCAGGAGCGGCGGCGCACCCACGCATCTCGTCCGTGACGCGGATGGCACATATCACTTGCGCGTGACCAAACAACCGCCTTCTCCACAAGCGACAAAAAGCTCTGCTGTCGGTCAGCTGACTCCCCCACCGGCACCTCCTCCGTTGCCGCAATCAGGTCCTTCGGGCGCACCCGCTTCAAAAAACCCTGCGTCGGGAATGACTCCACATGAATTGCCGGGTCCGGGACCGCAAGCGGGCCCCACGGTCGCACAGAACTCGAAAAACGCAGCTGCTGCGGCCGCCAAGACGGAAGCAATTCCAGTCGCAAAAACCGTGCAAGAAATGCACGCCGCGGATCTCGCGAAAATCGACAAACAATTGGAAGGGCTGGGCGCCGCGGCGCGCAACAAGAATCCCGCAAAGCTCAACGAAATCATGGATGCAGTGAATCAAAAGATCACCGGTCGCTCACTTCCGCCAGAGCACAGATTCAAAGTGCTCGACGTCACACACGAGGGCGGGCTGGTGGTCTTTGATGGAGATGGCCTGGTGCGCGTTGTCCAGCCGAACGACATCGATGCCTTCCTGAAAAAGGCCCGCGAATTTTCGAAGAATAAACGTGGAAATTCGGTCATTGATATCATGAACTACTCCGATGAAGCACGATTGCAGGTAGCAGAGAATATCGTCAACCAGACGCGACAGAAGGCGGGACTGCCGCCGCAGAAGCTGACGCAGGCAGAGCGGAATGCTGTGATCAACGCACATTACAAAGACACGGTCATCGGCAAAGGGAGAGCGCTCTACGAGGCGGGCTTTGACCGGCCGGTCGTGCAGGCATTGATGGATACCGGAGTGACCGGCACAACCGAATTCCTGGAACGCAGGGCAAGAAAAAGAAAACCGACACGAATGGTGAACAGCAGCGAGATGGAAGTACCGGCAGGAGTAACAAGCACCGAAAGAGTACTTGTGGACCCTCTTTATAACCTCCCTCCTGGCCCCGAGACGAGGAGAACACTCAAACAGATGAAGCGGATCCGCAATATGGAAGGAGAAATTGCGGAAGGAAATATCAGCCTGAGGTCATCGCCTGATGTGTTCGCAGAGCGGGTTGAGGGACTCAAACAGGGACGCGACATCTGGGCTGAGCGTGGTAATCATCCACAAATTGACAATGTCATTCGGGAACGCGAGCAGCTGGCGAGTGATCTGCGGCACAGACGCGAGAGAGTGCCGAAGAACAGTGACGAGTACACAATGCTTGATAGGGCCTATAAGCAAAACCAGGAACGCCTGGGTGAATTGCGCTTCTACCGCCAGCACGCCGATTACATGCGGGCGGGACCGGATGTGATCGAGGTTGTGGATGTGCTGACCGCAGAGCAGATGCACGCCATGTATCCGAAAACGACGGGGAAAGACTGGGTCACGCCGCACAAGAAGGATTGGCCGGTCATCCGGTACCGCATCAAAGCAAACAGGCCGGAATTGGGTGACTTGTTCGACACGGCCCGCGGATTTGCAACACATGAGGACTATGCGAAAGGACTTCTTCCCGCCACGCGCGATGGAAGCTGGGCATTCCCGGTCGGTGGACGCGGACGCAACGATTCATATTTGCGACCAAACGTTGCCGCGGACGCGGCGGCGACTCCGGTTGCCCCCAAAGGAGTCACCCGGTCGAGCCGTCAGGGTGTGGCGCACAACGACTTCCGGTATTACGAACGACGTCAGCTTTCGACACCAGGACATCCCGAGCGCGAATTTTTCATGTCGCGTATCGATGATTTGGAACCGGGTGTGGATGGACTGATACGCACGCCAAGCGGAAAGGTCTACGGCCGGGAAGGGAGTGCTTCGCGCCTGCAGGTCTTCTCTCCGCCCGAGATGGTATCGCCACCGGGATCCAGAGTCGCCCCGAAATCACAGGGATACTACGGCAGGGAACACAGCGTGCGCGTGGTCGAGAACGTCGGTGAGTTGCCGGTTCCGGGCCACGGCAGAACCGCATTGGAACTGCAGAAAAACATTGCAGACGAATTATTCCATCCGCACCGCTTGGGCACGCTGACCGATAGCGAGCTCCGTGCCGGCACCGCAGCCATGCGCGGCAGAGTTGCCAATGCCTACGACGCGGTCGGTCGCAGCATTCTGGGCGATGCCATGTGGGAGGAGATCGGCAGGCTTCCGCCGGCGGAGGCCGCCAAGCGGTTCAAGGCCCTCCCGCCCGAGCAGTACGCACAGATCAAAGCGCTGAAGAGATCCATGCAAACACTTCGCAATGAGATTACGGAAATTGAGGCACTCGGAGCGGCAAAGGATTTGGGCAGCGCGGTCTCGCACCGGGTCCAGCTGAGAGGTCTTGCGGGTGAAATCTCCAGTGACCTCGGCGTCGTCGATCCGAGGAAGGTAAAGGAACTGGGCAAAAAAGTGGAAAACCTCAAGGATGCCGCCGCATCAAGAGGCCCAGGATATATTCGTGACGCTGTTAACGAAGTGAATAAAGACATTGGTAAACAGCCGAAACAGGCATGGAAGATTTTGGATTCCACGCACGATGGCGGCCTCGTCGCCTTTGACGGTGCAGGGGAGCTCAAAGTCATTCCCAAAGATCAGGTTGGCGATTTCGTGAAGCAGGCTCGGCTTGCATCGGAAGCCAAAACAGGAAAACCGATCATCACTATTCTCGACAATGCCGATGCCGCGAGGCTCCGCATTACCGAGGAAATCGTGGGCAGAAAACTGACGGTACGCGAGCATAGAGCAGTTCTCAAAGCACACCAGCGCCCCCTTGGAGAAGTTACCGGAGAATTCCGCCCCGATTTGAGGGCAAAAGCTAAGGATTTGCGGGAAGCCGGATTCAGCAAGGCGGAAGCTGACCAGCTGATGCGATCGGGAGTAACCGGAGAGAGCGAAACAGTACTGCGGGGGGCGGAAGAAAGCGTTGCGCGATCCAAACCCAAAGGTCGTACAGGCTCTGCACCGAGAGAAGGCGGAACGGTAGGAACTGGTGGTGAAGTTACTGAAGCAAACAGCGCGCGAGTTGAGAGACGTGGTAACAACAAAAGAGCTCGCCCAGATTCGCAGACACGTGGAGAAGTGATGGATGTCACAGACCACAGAGCATCGGAGGCAGTCACACGAGGTGTCGCGACCGCCGATGCCAGGCTCGAGCAGATTGCTACAGACCTGAGGAATCCAAGCCTTTCCACAGTCGAAAGAGAGGCGCTTCAGGATCTTCAAAAGAAATTTCAAAGCGCAAAGCAGACCTTGCAGGGCATTGAAGACGGATCCGTGCAGCTCGGCCGCAGTGCCGACGGCAAGGTCAGCCTCTATGGTGGCATCCGGGACGCATGCGACACGGTGGGCATCGATATTGCAGGGCAGCAAGATTTGGCCAATCGCGTGCTGAGAAATAGCGGAAAGCAAATCGACGCCGTCATTAACATGGACAAAACGCTCGGACCCGTAAAACCTCTGACGGGAAAACCGCTCGAAACGCTCTCCGTCGAGGTCAAAGAACTGACGAATGCATCGAACCTGGAAACGGTCTGCAAGCAGATTGAGACCGCCATGCAAAACGGACGGCCGTCGATCGAAAAACTCATTAAGCAGGTGGACAACGCCGTGGAGCGCGCGCTCCTCCAGCAACTCGCCAAGGATTTGCGCTCGATCGGTGGCGGCAACCTTGATAAGGCAGAGCGTGCGTTGGTGTTGCGTGAAACCATGGAATTCCTGCGCGACTACAAGGCGGCACTGAAAGAAGGAGGAGGAACGTTGGCAGGAAGCAAAACAAAATCTGTCCGCGAGGTCTTCGATCTGATGCGGGATAACCAGCGCAAGCTTGTCCACCAGACGGTCGTCGACCGCATGTACCTGACGGGCAGCGACCACGGGGTCGGGCACGTGCTGGGCAATGACATGCGCTTGGCTGATCAGATTGCGTCGCAACTGGTGAAAGAGGGCAGGATGACTGCCCGCGAAAAACTCCTGATGCGCCAGGTGATCATCGATCATGATATGGGCTATACGCTCAATGCACTTGAAGGATTCGAGAGGGCCGAAACCGGATATTACGCGATGACCAAAGACCATCCGCTCTATTCGGGAATTCGCTTCGATCGCCATCGTGGGCGCATTTCTGATTTCTATGGCGCACAGGGATATTCCGATATGCGCATGGCAGTCCTCGACCACAGCAATGTTCTCAATAAGAAGGGTATGGGGCCAGCCATCAGGGGCCCAGATTTGATCGCCGATATCGTTGCAAAAGTCGACTGTCTGCATGTGGTTGCGGGCGACATGATGACTGCTGAAGCCTTGATCTCCGGCAAAGCCATGAAGGCATTTCGCAATCCCGAGATGATGGTGAGCGTCGGTCAGGCATTGGACATCCACCGTGAACTGATAGCCGTGGAAGAAGCTCTCGGAAAAGGGAGTCAGGAGGCTGCGGCATTGCGCTCCGAGTTGGTGAAAATTAAAAACAATATGCTGAAAGTGGTCGAGCGTGAATACACCGGCGGTCAGAGCTTTGCGCACGGAAGAGCTGTATCGCGCTTCTTTGATGAATTGAATGTGAAATCGGTGACGTTCGCTGCAGAGCGGGATTTCGGCGCGAGCGGCATCGGGATGCGCGGTGTCACGGTGAATGCCGACGGCATCCTGACCGCCACATTCGAACTCAACGACGCCTTCAACACCATCGAACGCCTGTACGGCCGCGATATTGCAACGCAGGGCCTTGGAAAAGCTATGAAAGATTTTGGGTACAAACTCACCCCGACGGATCGCAATAGGTTGATTACCCTCATGCCAGGAGAAACGATGACTTTTGAAGCTAAGAACGGGACGCGCTTCCATATCGTCCGACCGGCAGCCGGAGAACAAGCAACACTGAACGTGCAGCGACTCAATGAGGTACTCAACCGCCAACTGAGTTTGCGTCAGACCATCGAGGCTTTGCAGACGGGCAATATCAACGAAGCACGGGTGGCGATGGATCTGTTGAAAGGACAGTTCCCAACAGGGTACGTCCTGTCTCCAAGAATAAATATTGGTGGACGGGCCGTCAGCAAACCCGCGGAAGTTCTCAAAGAAATCGAAAGGCTACTGCAGGAACCGCCGAATCTCGCCGAGGCACAACGCCTCAGTCGCATCCTGCGTTCGCATGTCGTTCCGATCCATTGAACACCTGAATTTGCCTTCTCAGACTTCCTCCGCTACAATTCTATGATGATCGCCAAGGAACTCCCCACCACCGGCGCTGAGTACGAAGCTCATGCAGCGGAGATCCTCCGGTGCGAACCGTATCTCGCTCGCCTCTCCGCGACTGCGGATTGGGCGGAGCAGTTCGCCGTCGCAGCCAATCACCACTACCTCATCTCCAACGGGATGACGGAATCGGCCTATGAAGTACTCTTTACCACGTGTTTGACAACGGGAGATTTCAGTCCTCTGCGCAAGGCATTGCTGACCAGTCAAAAGAAGAATTTTGCGGCGCAGCTGAAAAAACCGGAGACCGAAAACGGTGCACATGACAGACTCCGCAGAGCGCTGCAGACAACCAATGAACAATTGGGCACGCTGGCCAGTGCTCCACAGAAAGAACCCCTGGCGCGCATCGGCGTGCCGGCACTCTTCGAACTACCGGGTTGGCTCAGCGCCATCAACCAACAAAGAATGCCCGTCCGCGAAGTTATCCGGTATCTGAAGGACGCTGCCGCTGACGCAACGAATGGAAAGCCTGCCGGTGACGCTTCCGTCACAGGAGTTGCAGCGCAGGTGCATCGGGACGCACAGCGACGCACGAGTTCGAACACAAATTGAAAGAATCGTCCGTCATGTCTCACGCGGTGATTTTGACGTGAGACACGACGGATGCATGTATCGCTTTACGCAGCGACTGCTTCTTCTTCAACAGCCTCCGACTCTTCGGCCTCCGGACTTTTGTCCTTCGGACCGAGCAGCACGAGGTTATCGACGATCACCTCGGTACGGTGGTGCTTGGCACCGTCTTTTTCCCAGCTGCCCGTCTTGAGGTGGCCCTCAACGTAGAGCGGCTTGCCCTTCTTGACGAACTTGCCGGCGAAGTCGGCGAGCCCCCGCCAGGTGACGAGGTTATGGAATTCGGCAGCCTCCTGAGGCT
>JAHFJP010000062.1 GCA_023245765.1 Candidatus Peribacteria bacterium | reverse complement strand
TAGACCCAGACCCAGGATGGGAATATGCGACGGAGAAGGTGATGAATTTGGCTTCGTACAGCGTATTTCCCACCCTGCGGACCCGTCCTCAGTCTTGGCTCAGCGGCAGCCTCCAGGAAGCTCATCGCGAATGGAACAATCAGACTCGGAATGCCGCGATGATTGCCTTCCGTGATCACTGCCGTCTCGATACCGACATTCCTGTCGCCGGAGACGATGATCAGACGGATGTCGGGATGACGCGCGAGGAGGTTCTTCGCCCGTTTGCATTCGGTACGAAACAAAAGAAGAGCTTGGATGAGAGATGGGAGAATATTGAAGATTCTTTTCTTGAGCGTCGGACTGTCATCTTTTACCACCCTCACCCCCAACCCCTCTCCCTCCGCCGAGGGAGAGGGGAGCTGCCGACCGCTCGTGTGGACCGCACTGATTCCTTCAAGCAACGCTGCGAGCGGTGCAATCTTCGCATCCAGCGCAAACAGTGGTGTGGATAGTCCCTGATCGCGCATCGCTTTGGCGATCGGGAGCATTTCGAGCAAATTTCCCTTCGAGAGAGGGAGGAAGAGCACTGTTTGGGCAGATGCAGGTGTCATTGGATGGCATGGAGAATCTTGCGGGCAACATATTCGTTCCCCGCATCTGTGAGATGCACGCGATCCCAGAAGAGTTCGCGGGGAATCGTTGTGAGATCAAGCGTGTCTTTGGGAACGGAGGATCGTAGCAGTGAGTAAATCGTGTCTTCCTCACGGATAGGCTGCAGCACGTTCAGGAATTTCCCTCCGAAGGATTCTGTGAGCGTCTTCATCATGCGTGTGTTGATCAGGTATTTGTCGGCAATCTTCTTTGCGACGACGGGCTTCTCGTCATCACTGAGTTGCTGCACCACATTCCGTGGAAAGAATTTCCAGTAGATGCTCTTGGCGTGGCGTGTTAACTGTGGGAAAAGCGTCCACCGGGGCAATCGCCCGTCCCCCTTCTTGTCGTCCTCCACCACCTTGTCCAAATCACTGAAGCTCTCGGGCGTTCCTATCGGGTATTTTGTATGCGCATAGAACGTTCCATGCGAAACATCATTGATGCCTGCGAACGACACAATGAGGGCCGGTTTGTAGAACGGAAGAATTTCATTGATCAGCCGCGCAAGTTCCTGCGTGGTCCCAAAGGACGGGACGCCGGCAGTCACGAAGAAATACTTATCCTGCAGTTTATTGAGGTACGCGGTGATCGTCGTGTCGTCTGACGACGAGAAATTACTGAATGCCGTGGAGCCGCCAAGGAGGAACGCCAATTTTTTATTCCCTCTCTCTTCCGGCCCCGGTCCGCGGAAGCCGTTTTTCATATGCACGGTCTCGTTGCTGACGTTCGGAATGGTGAAGATCGTGAACGGATTGAGTTCCTGCTCCATGAAAGGCTTGTATTGGTCATTGATATACGACATCCGCGCCTTTTCGGGCGTTTGGAATCCGTACCGTATGTGCTGGTACAGGCTGAGCCCACCCATGTACTCCATGACCACCGCAACGACGAAGAGGCCGAGGAGTATGGAGAGCTGCGCAAGCAAAAAACGTTTCATGGTTTAGCCGGGTAGAGAGCATCTTCCACCAGTTCGCAGAGGATATGCTCAATACTCAGGTGCGCTTCCTGCGTGCATTGGGTATCGCCGCCCGGAACTTTGATCACGCAGTCGCAGTCACAGCCCATTCCCGCGGAACCGGTAAGCGCGATCGTGATCATCTTCCGTTTTTTTGCCTCCGCGAATGCATGGAGGACGTTCGGAGACTTCCCGCTCGTGGTGATGCCGAGGAGAACGTCACCTTTTTTACCATGCGCCTCGACTTGTCGCGCGAAAATTCCCTCGAACGCTTCGTCATTGGCGTACGCGGTCAAAAAAGAAGTGTCCGTCGTCAGTGCGAGTGCCGAAATTGCGGGGCGCGGTCTCTCCTTCCGGAGCCGGCTCACGAATTCTGCGGCCATGTGCTGTGCGTCGGCCGCACTGCCACCGTTGCCGCAGAGAAGCAGCATGCCACCGGCCTTGAATGACGCGATCAGCAGGTCTGCGGCTTTCAACATGGATGGAACGCACTCAGCGGCGACTGCGTCAAAGGTCTTAGCACTGTGCTTCAAATGCGCGGTAACTGTCGATGTGCGGGAATCGGCCATAGGAAGCTCATTGTAGCTGTCATCCAGGGCGTAGCGAAGGGTCACTTCACTCTCCGTAGTTTCTCAATAATAGGCTTTTCGCTGTCGTAGACCCTCTTCACGCCATCTCCCCGGACGGTTTCCCAGACCCGGATGTCGCGAACCAGACGCTCGAAGCCCTGCGGTTCGATGGACGCAGCCTGGTCAGAGCCCCACATGGCGCGATCCAGTGTGATGTGGCGCTCGATCACACATGCTCCGAGCACCGCAGCGGCGAAACTCGGTGAGAGACCGACTTCATGTCCTGAGTAACCGATGGGAATTCCGTAGCGAGCCGCGAGAACCGGAATCACATTCAGGTTCAGTTCCTCGAGCTTCGATGGATACGTGCTCGTGCAATGCAGAACGACCAGATTTTCCTTCCCGAGCACCTCCACCGCGTGATCAATCTGTTCCAGTGTGCTCATCCCGGTCGAGAGGATCACCGGTCGTCCGGTTTTCTTGTGATGCGCGAGGAGTTTGTCGTCCGTGAGTGATGCCGAGGCGATCTTGTAGAAGGGGGGAGCGAACTTTTCCATGAAATCGACCGAACCTTCGTCCCAACATGAGGCGGTCCAGAGGATTTTCTTCTCTTTGCAGTACGCGTCGATCTCTTTGTACTGCTTTTCACTGAATTCGAGGCCGCGCTTCAGGTCTCCGTTGGTCGCGCCGAAGGGATTCTCTCTCGGCCGCGCGAGTTCCTCCTTTGTATAGACGACATCGACCGTGCGTTTTTGAAATTTCACGGCATCACAGCCGCAACTGACGGCAGCATCGATCAACTTCTTCGCAATCGCCATGTCGCCGTTGTGATTGATCCCGATTTCGGCGATCACAAAGCACGGCGCTGCCGGCCCGATCATTTTATTGCCGACCTTCACGGGCTTGACGGATGAGGGGGTCATATGTGAATTCTGTCAGATCTATTTGCCAGGAGCAATTGTGTCTCATCCCGGGCGCAGCACCGCTGCGCCCCTACTTTGTGGTCCATCCTCCATCGATAGGGATTCCTTGCCCTGTGACGTATGCGCTTGCATCAGATGCTAAAAATACAATGATGCCCACCAATTCTTTCGGCTTCCCAATCCGCCCCAGGCACGTTCTGTCCTTGAGGCGCTGCACGAATGGGTCATCTTTCTTCACCGCGTTCGGGCCATCATCCTCGGTATTCGAGAACGGTCCCGGGTGAATGGCGTTCACGCGAATCCCATGCGGTCCCCAGAACGATGCCGTGTAGCGCGTGAGTTGCATCAGGGCTGCCTTCGCCGCGCCGTACCCCGCCGGATTCCCCTTATCGGTTCTCTCATAGAGCATCGGACTCGGAGCGACGACCGAGTACATGGTGCACGTGTTGATGATGCTGCCCGATTTTTTCTTCTTCATCCCGGGGAACACCGCCTGCATCGCGAGCACCGGCCACAGCACTCCTCCCGCAAGATTTTTTTCGAACTGTTCCAGTGGCGCATCCTCGAGCTTGCCATCCGGCACATTGAATCCGGTTGGTTGTCCAAGTTCATGCGCATTGTTGATCAGCACATCGACCGTCCCGGCATCTTTGACCGCCTTCGCGAGCGTTTTCTTGAGCGCGACAGTGTCGTACATATCAACGGAGTATGCACTGACCTTCTCTTTTCCAAATTCCTTCGCGAGTTCATCGCGCGTTGTCATCAATCTCTCCGAGCGTCCCATCATCAAGACTTTCGCGCCCGCCTCAAGCAACCCTCGGCTCATCGTGCGGCCCAAAAAGCCAGAGGCGCCGGTAATCAGAACGGTTTTGCCGGAGAGGGAGAAGAGATCCGTCATAAATAGTTACCAAGTACTCCTCCCCCCATCCACCACCACATTCTGCCCCGTCATATACGACGACGCATCGGAGCACAGGAAGAGCACCGCGCCCTGATACTCGGTTTCCTTTGCCATCCGCCCAAGCGGGATCAGTTTTTGGATCTTCTCGACGAAGTCCTTCGGCTGCTTGGTGTACACGCCGCCGGGGGAGAGCGCGTTTACACGAATATGCGGCGCGTAGTAGGTCGCGAAGTACTTCGTCATCCCCACAAGCCCCGCCTTCACGACCGAATAGGTGACCGGCTTCACCGGCTGCTCCTCCTCCGCGATGGAATCCTGCCGATACAGCCGCTGGTCCGGCGCGATCATCGAGAGTTCTGAGGCGATGTTCAGGATCACTCCCGATTTTTTCTTCATCATTTCGTTTCCGAAGATCTGCGTGCACAAAAACGCACCGAGGAGACCGACATTCAGGTCATCAATCCACTGCGGCAGGGGAAAATTCTCCACGCGCGAGAAGTTCACCTTGCTGCCCGGTTCAACCTTCGGATTATTCGCCGCGTTGTTGATCAGAATATCCACTCGCCCGAATTCCTTCATCACGACATCACGTGCGTGCGTCACCTGTGCGGGGTCGGTGATGTCCGTCTTCACGAACAGCGCGCGCTTTCCGCTCTTCGTGATCTCCTGTGCGATCTTCTCGCCATTCTCACTGCGGTCCAAGATCACAGGAATCCCACCCGCATCGGCAATCGCTTCGCAGTGACGGCGGCCCAAAAGTCCGCCGCCGCCCGTGATAATGGCGACGCGCCCGGTGAGGGAGAAGTCCTTCAGCACGGGGAGAGTCTACACCATCCGGGGCTACAGGCATGACGGAGCGGCTGGTTGCCCGGTCCCACCTTCATCGGTATCGTGCTGTCCAATGTTCATTGCGATCGGTTCCTCTGTGATGCTCGCGGGCGATTTTCTGATCCTGACCGGAGGAAGCCT
>JAHFJP010000061.1 GCA_023245765.1 Candidatus Peribacteria bacterium | reverse complement strand
GGGTTGCGAGATCTCGTAATAGATATTTCAATGATGTCTTCAATCCCGAGAAGCTGAAATCCAGGGTGTCCTCTTTGTGGAGAGGAAGTGGAAATTCGAACTTCTTTGTATCGCCGCCTTCGGCGGCTTTCTGGATCGACGGTCCGCCGGGGTAGGGGAGTGAGAGCATGGAGGCTCCCTTGTCGAAGGCCTCACCGGCGGCGTCGTCCCGCGTGCGTCCGAGGAGAGTTCCTTGCGTATGCGAGGATCTGTGCCAGAGATCGCTGTGACCGCCAGATGCTGAAAGAGTCAGAAGGGGGAACGAAGGAGTTTCGGGTTGCGGGTTGCGGGATACGAGATTTCCAATAATCAGCCCACACTCCAGCCATGTCGAGCTTAGATGCCCCAATGTGTGGTGGACCCCGATCAACGGTTTCTTGTGAATGGATGCCAGCGCGCGCGCAGTCACTGTTCCGACGAGCAGGGAACCGAGAAGTCCGGGACCGCGCGTCACGGCAATAGCATCAACATTCTTCATGGTGATATTGGCTTCTTTCAGCGCCTGCTCCAGGACGGGAATCATGCATTCCACCTGCATGCGTGCCGCCTGTTCGGGGATCACTCCGGCGAGGGCTTCAAAGGTTTTGCGGGAACTGGAGATCACGTTTGAGAGGACGTGGACGCCATCTTTGACGACCGCCACTGATGTCTCATCGCAAGATGTTTCTATTCCCAAGATAAGCATGTCTTCAGTCTATCGACAGGCCATTTCTTTGTCTCGCCACAAAGAAATGGCCAAAAGATCCCTCGATACGCTCAGCGCTCCGCGCTGAGCTACTCGGGACGCGGCGCGCGGCAGGGGTGTCATTCCGAGTAGCCCGTTGCGGAGCAACGGGCGTACGAGGAACCCCTGGTGCGCGCGACCCCCCCATGTTTTGTGTGTTGTTTGTTTCTGTCGTAGGGTGTGTATGTGATTGCGTTATTCCCATCGCGCCCCGTCGCGCTTGAACTCTTCGGCCTACAAATCCACTGGTACGGGTTGCTGTACCTTGCAGGATTTCTGATCGCCGGGTGGCTGCTGCCGCGGCTGCAGAAGTATCGCAATCTCCATTTGCCCCAGGATGCCTGGCTCACGCTGCTCTCGTGGTCGGTTCTCGGGGTCGTGATCGGTGGCAGACTCGGGTACGTCTTCTTCTACGAACCGCAGTTCTTCCTGGCGCATCCCATGCAGATAGTTGCCGTGTGGCAGGGGGGGATGGCGTTTCACGGGGGGCTCATCGGCGTGGTGCTCGTGCTGTGGCTCTGGAGTCGGACGTTCAAGATTCCACTTCTCGTTCTTGGAGACATCGTCGTGGTTCCTGTCGCCATTGGTCTCGCACTCGGGCGCTTTGGAAACTTCATCAACCAAGAACTCTATGGGACAGTCACGACGTTGCCCTGGGGAATGTATTTCCCCGGCGCAGAAGGATTGCGCCATCCGATTCAATTGTATGCGGTGGGGAAGGATCTCTTCATCGCCGCCGTGTGTTTTTGGCATCTGCGTATCACGCGGGAGAACATACACCGGTGGGGGTGTACCGGAGCGGCGTTTTTGATTTTCTACGGTGTCGGGCGTTTCCTTCTCGAATACATCCGGGACCAACAGTATCCGCTCACGGAGATTGCGGGGATTACACTGACGCGGGGGCAGTTGCTCTGCATTCCGATGATCCTTGTGGGTCTTGGAATTTGCATCTGGAATCGTTTGCGGCGTCACTGAACCGTCAATTCTTCCATCTCCAGAGGTAATGCCTGGTTTTCCAATAGCGCCCTCAGGAAAGACTTCCTGTGTAATTCACACGGTCCGTGCTCTTTAATCAGCGCGAGATGCTGCGGAGCGCCATACCCTTTGTGATGTTCAAAACCGAAGACAGGGAATTTTTTCGCATGCTCTCTCATCAATCCATCGCGGAACACTTTGGCGACGATCGAGGCAGCGGCGATGGAGGGTTCTGATTGATCTCCGCGAATGATCGATTGATGAGGAAGCGGGAAGTGAAAATGATCGCGACCATCGACCAGAAGCGAATCGACATGGATCTTTGACCGGAGATCTTCCAGTGCGAGCAACATCGCCTGATTGGTCGCGTGTAGAATTCCCCGTTTATCAATCACGAATGCACTCACAGCGCCAACACCGAATGTGCAGTTCGAAGAAATCCATGCGGAAGAAATTTCCCGTTCGTCGGGACTCAGGAGCTTACTGTCGGCGATGAGGACGTCAACATCGCTGGCAGTATGCCCGCGTTGGAACGGCGACCAGCATGGGAAGGATCTTTTGCGCGGGAAGAGGGGGGTGGTGATCACGCATGCACCGGCGACCACGGGCCCCGCCACGGAGCCTCGTCCGACCTCGTCGATTCCAGCGACAACGGTCATGCGGTCAGTGTAGTACTCCCTCTCGCAAAAGCTGTCTTGCCACCTCCCGCTCATCCCATTCCCGTAACCCTTCACGTGTCTGCATTGTTGTGCATGCGCCCATTCCGCAGAGTGCGACAGCATCGCCGGATCGTGCGGCCTTGAACAGGAAGCGAATTCCGTCACGCCGATCGAAGATCTTGTGGGCTTCAATGGCGTTCTGATCAATACCGGACCAGACCTCATCAATCACGTTCTGTGGATCTTCCGTGACTGTTTCATCTTCACTCACGACAACGACGTCAGCCAGCTCGCTGACAATTTTACCAATCATTGGCCGTTTCTCCGGCATTCTGTTGCCGCAGCTGCCGGTCAGCACCAGGAGTCGCTGCCCGGGAGTGAGTGATGCCCGAATCGAAGATAGTGTTTTTTGGTATGCAGCAGGGCTGACGGTGAAATCGACATAGACAGAAAATTCTTGTCCTTCATCAATTCTTTCCATGCGGCCCGGTACGCCCGAAAAGCTCCGGAGAGCCGAGACGGCATCTTTAACGGGAATGCCCGCAGCATGACAGCAACTTATTGCACAGAGCGCATTTTCGACATTGAACCGGCCGGGAATCGTCAGCTGTAAATCCCATGTTTCTTCGTCCTCATTACAGAGGACATTGGCTTGGATACCGTCAGGAGTTTCGCGAATATCCGTGGTCCAAAAAGCGCATTCCCGATCGTTCACGGCGGATGCAAACGCGTGAGAGGTCGACCAGGCGATGCGCCATCCGGCTTCGCTCCTGCGGGAGCTACGCCGAGATGGAATCTTCCGGTAGTCCTCATAGGTCTGGTCATCGGCATTGAGCACGCTTACGCCGTCACTGCGAAGCATCTTGAAGAGAATTGATTTGTCCTCTTTGTACTGCTGCATCGTCCCATGGTAATCCAGATGTTCCGGAGAAAGATTGGTGATGGCGGCGATGCGTGGCCACAGGAAGTCATTACGATGCTGCACGAGCCCATGCGATGAAATTTCGGTGACGGCATGCGTGCACCCGGCAGTCACGCAGCGGCGGAGGAACTTTTGAAACGCGAATGGCGAAATCGAGGTCTTATGCGTCGGATTCTCTTCCGTCTTCTCTTTGATCCGAAAGAAACTTGTCGAGACAGCGCCGACGGCAATGCCGCTCTCATGCAGAATATGCGCAGTCATCGCAACCGTTGTGGTCTTTCCATCTGTCCCGGTGATCGCGATCACAGTGAGGTTGCGTGCGGGAAAACCGTAGCGCAATGCGGCGGCGAATGCCTTTAGCCAATGCCATCCAAGGCGAAGCGGATGGCGATCCGGCAGGAGTCTCTTGATGCGTCCAAGCATGCTCATGAGCCCAGTATATCGCGGGATTTCGCAATATCCTCGTGCATTTGCTTCGTCAGCGCCTCTGCGGACGGGAATTTTTCGATCGCACGCAGGAATTGCACAATCTCGACGGTCACCGTTTGGGAAGGAGCCGGAATATCAGCATCAATTACATGAACTTCGAAGGTACGCGTATCCCCAAAGGTCGGGCGGGGGCCCCAATGGATCGTCGCTTGATACTCGGTTTCTTCAACGATCGCGCGGCCTGCATAGAGGCCGTCCTGCAGATCAGGCGGAACGTCCCGCAGGTCCAGGTTCAGCGTCGGGACGCCGAGCGTCCTGCCCCGCGACCGTCCGGAGATCACCCGGGCCGTGAAACGCAGGGGGAGGGTCAATGGATTCATGCGGCAAGGCTAGCGTCGGGCTGGGTGTGGGGGAAGGCTGGTATCCGGTCCGCATTCTTGTGGGCATGGGAATCCAGGGAATGCTGCGGATGGCCGTGCCGGTCCACGCGAGAGTTTCGCGCGCGGTTCCACGCGCAAGATCGTTGACAACCCCTGCCACCGGACGCACGAGGACATTGAACGGAAACAGGAATGACTGTTTTGCGACTTCGACAAGACCATGCGTCAGTTTATTCATCCCGGAGTCCACGATTCCGTGGCCCGGCGTCTGTCGAATCACGTTCCACACTGCTCTGCCACTCTTCATGGCTTCTTCCGGAACATCGGGAATTCGATTGGGCGACATACCCGTCCAGAATACACCTCGGTGCGTGCAGTACCCTCACCCGCCCTACGGGCACGCTCTCCCTCTGCGGAGGGAGAGGGAAAAAGGAGGGGATTTTTACCTGGCTTGCTGAGCGAAGCTCCTGCTGTACTTGTCCAGCTGGTCGGCAAGCGTCTTGGCGTCGGGCGAAATCTTGCGTGCCTGATCCGCGAGAGTCGAAGCATCAGCTGAGAGTTTGAGCACGGCGTTGCGGTCGCCGCTGAGCGCTGCGCGGTACGCGCGCGTGAGTGCGCGATAGCCTTCGGCGATCTTGACCGCGACTTTCACGACCGCGACGTCGGGTTCAGTGAGGAGTGCTCCACGGGCGATCAGGATCGCCCGGGCCGAGGCGTATTCGGCTTCCGTGACATTGTTCGCGGCGAGGTGCGTGATCACTTTTTCGACGTCCTGCCGGGTGAGTGTTAGAAGATCCTGTGTCCTCTCGCCACTCTTGTAGAGCGTGAAGCGATAGAGGATCACCGCCACGTCGCCGCGCGTGAGTTCACGATTGGGACCGAAAACACCCGCAGTGGAGACCTCGGTTG
>JAHFJP010000029.1 GCA_023245765.1 Candidatus Peribacteria bacterium | reverse complement strand
CTCCTCCGCCAAATCGCCGTGCTGCTCGAAGAGCAGGGCGTCCCGTTTAAGCCGGCGGCCTACCGGAGGGCAGCCAAGACCGTGGAGGATTTTTCGACGGACATCTGTCTGATCAAGACGGAAAAGGATTTGCGGCAGCTCCCCGGGATTGGAGAAGCAATCGCAGCGAAGATCCGCGAGTTCTGCAACACGGGCCATATCAAATACCTCGACGATCTCATGATGACGCAGGGCGGCCTCTCTCCCGCTCTCATGGCTATCGAAGGACTGGGACCCAAACGCGTCCGGGTCTTGCAGAAAGAACTCGGCGTACAAACGGTGGACGATCTCATCACAGCGGCGAAGGCGGGGAAATTAAATGGCCTGCCGGGGTTCTCGGAGGTGATGGAGAAGAAAATTCTGGAGAATGCGGGACTCGTGACGGAACGATCGAAGCGATTCCCGCTCCTGGAGGTCACACCACACGCCGAGCGCGTCCTCAAGACGATCAGAGAAGTGTCCGGAGTCGAGCGGGCCGAAATCGCCGGCTCGTACAGACGGGAGAAAGCGACCGTCGGCGACATCGATATTCTCGTCGTCACCAAACATCCGCAGAAAGTATCCGACGCGATCGCCACCCTCCCGATTGTCCAAAACATCGCCGCACAGAGCGACAAAAAGCTCTCCTTTGACGTCATTCTTTCGAAGGACTCTCGGCTGAGAGTTGACGTCCGTTTCGTGAAGAAGGATCAATGGGGCTCTGCGCTCCTCTACTTTACCGGTGATAAAGATCACAACATCGCCATGCGGAAGATTGCGATCAGGAACGGATGGAAATTGAGCGAGTACGGACTCTTTGAGGGGGAGAATGTGATTGCTTCGAAAGAAGAGAAAGATATTTATGAGAAATTGGGCCTTTCGTGGATAGAGCCGAAGGAGAGAACGGGGGTGTTGCCCGAGGCGTTACCGTTCTAGCTCTCTTTCACCTTCCACCCCTGCGGCATGCGCTCCTTCTTTCCCTTGGTCAGAAGAAGATCGCGGAGTTCGTCTTCTTTTAGAACCAACGACCGTGTTTGCACGGCAAGTACGCCAATATCTATGCCGAAACGAACCGCTTGAGCGAAGCGAAGACCGTTGGCGAGACCGTAAAGAATCGCACCATTCGCGGCATCGCCGGCACCACCCGGGTGAGCATCCTGTATGACCTCGGTGGGAGCTTCGTCATGGATATTGCCATCCTCATCAGACCAGTAGATTCCCCGCTCATCCGCTTTGATCAGGCTACATTTGCCAACCATCTTCCCGCTGCTGTGCAGGCGCTGAAAGAGCGCGGGAATGCCGTCGTCCTTCGATAATGTGTAGATTTTCTCCAGGTCCTCCCGCCCTCCCAGGAGCAATGTGACGTACTCCAATGCCCGCTCGAAGCATTCGCGGATTTTTGCTGATGCTACTTGCTTGGGGCAAACAGTTTCGCCTGCCGACGCAAACTGCTCGGCAAAGCACTGCTCAACCACCAACTCGCGGTAATTGGTATCGAAGGCGATCGGCACCCCGGCAGCCTTCAATTCGCCCAGCAGGAAAAAGAAATCATCCACATTCCTCGTGATGCCCATCGCATTGAGGTTGGTAAAGAAGAGTCCTTGCCGCTTCGCGTCTTCCACGATTCTCTTCCGGTTGTCTTCTGATGAAAGGAAATCACGCGGTCCGTTGCGCCGGTTTTGCACGGGCTTGTACACGCGCCTGTTATCGACTTGAACGTACCGCTCCCAATACATGCCGGGCGGACCATCGACGAGGTAACCCGGATCCACCTCCACCCCCGCCGTCATGATGGGCCCAAAGGAGCCGCTGCGGCCTATCGGGGAACAGAATCGATTCGAGATCGCGCTGCGATTGGTTTCCACGATGTTTGCGAGACCATGGGACACCGAATATGCGGCAACGACATCTCCTTTGCGCTCTCCACCTTCAAGGGCCGCAGCTGCATGAACGAACTTCTCGCTTTGGGACATACGGGGATTCATGAATGTCGCCTGCGATTCGGGGTCAGGAAGCTCCGCAAACATCCGGGCCAATGCACTCGTCGCCCGTGGATGCGGATGCAGTGGATCACTGGAGAAATCGTTGAAGTCTGCACCGAATCTTGCGAGCAGACGGTTGCCTGCATCTTCACTGACTCCCACAATGGGGTCGCCGTAGAAACAAATGCCGTTCGCGGTTTCGAACATAGTCCGCCATTGTCTCATGCTCCTCAGTGTTTGCAATACATGACGGAGGAATTCGAATGCTCGGACATTAGTATTGCTTCGGCGGAATGATGTCGACCAATCCCTTCTTTGGCTGGTATTCCAAAACAGAGACTGTCTTCTGGTCGGTATCCACGTACGTCGCACCCATTGGACTCAAACGGCCAACCCAATGACCGCTATTGGCAACGATCACCCGTTCTCTCTTGCCCGTGCGCGGATCGAATACGTGACGTTGAACGAGCGCCTGTTGATGATCGTGCCCGACGATGCCGACCTTTGCTCCCAATAGTTGAGTAAGGTGCGCAACGCCGTCGGTCATCTTCGATAGTTTTTTACTGGCGTGCTGCATGAGCGATAACTCATGGAATGTTTCATGCAACCATTGCTCGAAGGATTTGAGCAGTCCGTAGGAACGCGGGCCCACCCAACCGTCAACCATTGGTAAGAGCCGCATTTGTGCTGCGAAGAGAATGATGCGATCCGCGACGCTACGGTGGCCTTCGGCGCTATCCCGTGAATTTCCCCATTTCATCCTGCGTTTTTCCCACAGTGCACGCACTGCATGCAAGTTATTCTCGGCCGCCTGTACGGCATGAACAGGATTGATGGGATGTATGGCATTGAGAAGAGCGAGCGAGTCTTCGGGGGGGACTTGTTTGCGCAGGAGTTCATCGACGGCAAGGCGCGCATGGGAGTGTTGATGGAAGAGATGGCCATGCGTGATCACGACATCATTGTGTGGCTGGAAAATGGGTTCTGGGCGAAGATCAAAACGAAGATTGCTGTCGTTCTCTGGATTGAATCGCCGATGAAGTTTGCGTTCTTTGAGGACAAGATCGTGATTGCCCGTCACAACGGTGATGGGTTTTCCACTCTCCCGACAGAAGAGCCGGAACGCAGCACCCATGATTTTGCATTGGTGTGCATAGACTGCACGCGGAATGGCATCCGGAGATTCGAAAAACAACACCTCCTCGAGCACATCGCCGTTCGCAACGAACAGATCGACGCGTTCCTGGATCGCCTTCTGCACAATCGCGTGCAACGCCCGCACGTGCATTCTCTCATCCAAGCCGAACCGCCCCGGGTGATGATCAGATGTGGAAAGGGCTCTCACAGTGGAGTGAAAAGTGCATCAGTATAGCCATCCTGCCCTAGCTTCAAAAGAAAAGCCGCGAAAGCGAATCGGAGTTTTGCCCGAGCCGCTGCCATTCTGATATATACTCAATCTGGAGAGATGGCCGAGTGGTCGAAGGCGCGCGACTCGAAATCGCGTAACCCCCAAAAGGGGTTCGAGGGTTCGAATCCCTCTCTCTCCGCCATCCGGCTTCGTCTCGGCGCTTCGCGCCGGACTACGCCGCGATTGCGGTTCGATCATTGCTTACATGCCGGATGCCACGGCGTAGTCCGCAGACGAAGCCGGGCTCTCTCCGCCAATGCCGCTTTTGTTGCATCCTTATGATGAAAACATCACCGCACGTGCGGACATCGTTGACAGAGAAAGGATACGTAAGGAGACTCAAGACCTATGGCTAGAAAATCTCTCGCGTACCAGTCACTGACGGAGGCACAGCAGGTGATTCACAATCTATGGAAGCCTCATGCAAAAAACAAAGGAGAGGCTGTGCGGAAGCATGTTGTTAGTGAAATAAAAAAGGTCATGACTTTGCTAACGCCATCCGAACGGAGAATCTTTATGGAACGGTGTGGCCTCAACAGAGAAGGCAAAATACTGTCGCCGAAACAAATCGCTTCCAAGCGCGGCATGCATACGGAAGACGTCGTCACGATGGTGGAAGGAGCGACACAGATTATTATCACGGGCGATGCGACCTCGGATGAGGACTACGATGAGGATGATTGGCCTCGTCCGCCCGATTCGATATGAATTGACGGATGAGTGGAATTTTATGATGAATGTCCTGCAGTCCACACTGTAAATTTCGTAAAATTGGCTTCTGTTAGCAGAGATTTTGGGGATTTGACCTGTGGTTCGCCGGAAATCGGATCTGCCCTCCATTCACCAAATTCGCCTTGCAGGGGCCGTTTTGACCCCTAGAATCCTGCTGTCTCTACTTCTTTACCCCCTTTCTATGAGTTACGTCGTCGCATCTGCGATCAAGGATCTGCTCAAGAAGCACGGCATGATGTGTGCCGGTGATTTCCCCGAGGCAGCTTCGGCCGCCATGGAGGACATGTGCAAGAAGGCCGCGCACCGCGCCAAGGAGAACGGCCGCGTGACGGTCCGTCCGTGCGATCTCTGAATCATTTCAGAATCCAACGAATCAGCCCTCCGCATGGAGGGTTTTTTCGTTGTGAGCACCTCACCCCCTAACCCCCTCTCCGTGCGACACGGAGAGGGGGGACAGTATGTGGTAGGGGCGCTCCCCCTCTCCACGCTGCGTGGAGAGGGGGCCGGGGGGTGAGGTATTAATTGGCCGCCTGCCTTTTTAACTCCGCATCAATAAACATCTGCAGATCTCCGTCGAGGACGGCTGTCGTATTGCTCGTCTCCACATTCGTCCGCAGATCTTTGACCATCTGATACGGGTGCAGAACGTAGCTGCGCATCTGCTGCCCGAAGTCGGCGCTTTCGGAGGCGCCTTTGAGATCTTTTTTCTGCGCCCGTTCCTCGGTGCGCTTCTTCTCGAGGAGTTTTGCGCGGAGAATGTTCATCGCGAGAGCGCGGTTCTGGAGTTGTGAACGTTCTGTCTGGCATGCAACGACGATGCCGCTCGGGATGTGCGTGAGACGGATGGCGCTTTCGACTTTGTTGACGTTCTGTCCTCCCGCGCCGCCACTGCGGAAGGTATCGACGCGCAGATCGCTGGGATTGATCTCGACTTCTTTGGTTTCCGCGATCTCGGGGAGCACTTCCACGAGCGCGAAGCTCGTCTGCCGGAGCCCCTTGGCGCCAAAGGGAGAGATACGAACAAGGCGATGGGTGCCTTTTTCGCACTTGAGGTGCCCGTAGGCCATTTCGCCCGTCACGGAGAACGTGGCGGTCTTGATGCCCGCCTCCTGACCGTCAGTCTTCTCCAGCAAATTCGTCTTCCAGCCTTTCCGTTCGCAGAACCGCAGGTACATGCGGACAAGCATCGCGGCCCAGTCCTGCGCCTCCGTGCCACCCGCGCCCCCGCTGATCGTGATGTAGCAGTTGCCCGCGTCGAATTCTCCACCAAGGTAGAGCTGCAGTTCCTGTTCCTGCCAGCGCTTCTGCAATGCATCGAACTGCGATTGGAGTTCGGGGAGATCGGACTCGGAGGAAATCTTGGCAAGATCAGTCAGATCCGAAAGTTCCTGCGCAATCTCCGCAACCGGCTCCCACTGTTTGCGCAGTACTTTGAGTTTGGTGAAGAGACTCTGCGCGCGCTGCTGATCGGACCAAATATCGGGGCCAC
Source organism: Candidatus Peribacteria bacterium (assembly GCA_023245765.1). Lineage (GTDB taxonomy): Bacteria > Patescibacteriota > Gracilibacteria > Peribacterales > Peribacteraceae > JABFSS01. The sequence goes on along the minus strand of JAHFJP010000029.1, from coordinate 11,947 downwards.
TTGTTTCCTTCTCCAGCTGCGCTATTTGCTCTGGAATTTTTTTCCCGTCAAAGAGAGTCCTTGCCCGTGTTCACGGCAGACTGCAAATCAGTGAGTTTCTGCAGAAGTTCGTCCATGGGAAAGGAGGGAGGAAGTTGCACGAGCAGTATACGGGAGTCGGGAAACGACCGCCATAAAAAGGGCACCGACGGCACCGAGGAAACCGAGGGGACCGACGTCCCGGATACCTCGGTACCTTCGACCCGCCCGTACCGAACAACGTTCGGGCGGGTCCCATCGGCCCCTTCGGTCCCCTTCTCAAAAGACCGTTTCTGCGCTATAATATGAGGAAAACATCACGACAATTATGCTTAACATTGCCACCCCTCACCGCCCCCGTCTCTCCACGGTCCTCTGGCATATCTCCTGGCCGTTTTTTCTGTTCAGTTTGGTCCTCGTCGCGCTGCTGACACTCTCGTGGTCGCTGCTGCTCCCCCGGTACACACGAATCGATGTGGGAGGGCAATTGCGGGGAGCGCAGGAGATCGCACAGTACCGGCAGGAACTGACGGCGCAGATCAGTGGGAAAGAAGAGGAACGCCGGCAGCTGGTACTCGCCGTACATGACCCGCAGTATGACCAGCTCAAGAAACTGCGACGCGACCGCGTGCAACTCGATGAACTCAAGACGAACATCATAGAACATGCAAAGAGCGTAACGGGGAAGGACGATACCGTCGTCTTCTCTACGTTTGAGTATGACCCCGCAGCCCACACGCTGACGATCCACGGAGATATTCGCAACGTCGACACGCGCAGCATGACCGTCCTCGCCGAGTTTTCGCTCGCGTTGAAAGATCTCCCCTTCGTTGCATCGGCAACCACTCCCCCCTTCGCGCGGGAAGATGATCCCAAAATAGGATTCCACTCACCGTTCGCGATTACCCTCACATTGAAATGAAGCCGACCGTCACTCAACCAGCGGCTCCCACAGACCATGACTCGATCATTCCGCGAAACCCCGCACCGCCCGCTAGGGCTGGTGCGTGGGTGAATTGGCGCTTCCCCGTCTCCATCGGCGCGCTCGGCGGAGCAACACTGCTGATGTCGCTCTCCACGACGCTTCTGCGTGGGCACTTTCAGGCACTCAAGGACGTGCGTGAGTTCACTCTGCCTCTCGCCGCCGAAATCCCGCCGCTCGAGCGAAGGGCCGCCCTTCTCAACCAGCAGGGGGAGCTGAGCACGCTCGAAGCGAGTCTGCGGACCGGCTCCGCGGAGGAAAAGCTGCACGTGTATGTGTTACCGCAGGGGGAGGATCTTGAACGCCTGCTCGCGTTCTTCCAATCGGCCCGCACATTCCTGGAACGACGCAAGCTCCTGCAGTCCATGTCGGCAATTGAGGTGGGAGAACCAGAGCCCGTGACATTGGCCGTCGCGTCACCCGGTTCCGCGCCCCTCCAGGCGAGAACACTGCGATTTTCCGCCGTTCTGCGACCCGAAGGCAGAGAGCAACTCTTCTCCATCATCGACCTCTCGGGAATGCTGACGGTCGGCGATGTGCTCTCGGCGGAAAACATCAACACGCTCTTCAGTCTGACCGAAGCCGGCAACTACGCGGGCATCGTCCCGGTGGAGCGCTTTCTCTCGGCGGACCTCTTGAGCTACGTGCAGGATCCGAAGATCGTCGACGAGCGTCTCGCGCAGGCGCTTGCCTCGGAAGAATTCCTCACGTCATTCCACGGACTCCTGCAATCGTCCAAGCTGCCGCAAGTGCGGGAATTTCTGACGGGCGATCTCGGCAGAACCCTCGTCGCGCAGAAGCTGTGGCCAGTACAGTTCATGACGGTCGAGAGGGAATCACTGAACGTGAGGCCTGACGGGTTTGTGGAGATGGAGCTGACGGTGAGAGCGTATTCGAGGAAGGAATAAGAATACTGCAGTAATAGAATATTAGGACTCTTGAATGAAGAGATCCCGTTTGTTTGAGAATCCTAGTACTCTAATATTCTAGTATTCCCGTGCTATCCTTGACCCTCATAAAGATCTGACCGTAGGATTCAACTCTCTCCCCCATCCTCTACTTTGCGCCAACGCCATAAATTCCAGCGCCCCCTCCGCCAGACCGAACGCCGGCCGCGGATCAACGAGCAGATCCTAGTACCCGAGGTGATGCTCGTCGCCGATGACGGCACAACGCGCACGTTGACGCGGAATGCGGCGCTTGAAGAAGCTCGCGCGCAGGGACTTGATCTCATTGAGGTCTCGCCCAAAGCTGTGCCACCCGTGGTGAAGATTGGCGAGTTCGGGCACTTCCTCTATCAGCTCCAGAAAAAAGAACGCAAGCAACGCTCGCACAGTAAGCAGGTCGAGGTGAAGATGCTCCGCATTGGCTTCCGCACCGACAAGCACGACATCGACCGTCTGGTCGGCCGCGCGCGGGAGTTCTTTGAGGAGCGGCATCTGGTGAAGTTCAACATGCGCCTGCGCGGACGCGAGCTCGCCAACAAGGAATACGGCATCAACAAGCTCAAAGCCATCGTCACCGACCTCGCGGACGCCGCGGAGGTGGAGCAGGAGATTAAGCGGCAGGGGGATCAGTTTATGGTTATTCTTCGACCAAAAAGGTAGGACTTAGCTGTTTAGCTTGTTAGCTTTTTAGCTGTTTAACTTTGCGTGTATCAGGAAGAAAGCTAACAAGCTAAACAGCGAACAAGCTAGAAAGCTCTCTTGCCTTCGCCAAAAAATCCATTAAACTCCGATTCTCCCATGCCTAAAATGAAGTCCCACAGCGGCGCCAAGAAGCGATTCCGGAAGACGGGATCGGGCCAGCTCGCGTTCAAACGCCGCGGCCGCAGCCATCTGCTCCAGCAGAAGAGCAAGCGCCAGAAGCGCCTCAACAGGACTGTGGTAGCCAACACCCGTGATTTGAATCGTCTCCAGGCTCTTCTCCCCAATTTGTAATCCTCCATTATGCGCGTTAAACGGGGCATCGTCCGGCATCGCAGACACAAGAAAATTCGCGCTCTCGCGAAGGGGTACCGCGGCATGCGTCGGTCTACGTACGTCAAAGCCAACGAGGCAGTGATCCGCGCGGGGACCAACTCCTACGTTTCGCGCAGACTGAAGAAGCGCGACTTCCGTTCGCTCTGGATCACCCGCCTGAGCGCTGCGCTGAAGACGAAAGGCATCCGCTACTCGGTCTTCATCGATCAGATCACCAAGAAGAAGATCGGCCTCAACAGGAAGACACTGAGTGAGCTCGCGATCCATCATCCGGAGGTGTTCGGCAAGATCGTAGAGATGGCGGGGGCGAAGGCCTGATGCAGGACGGCAGCAGTGGTTGTACGAAGTGATTTTTTGATATATAATGTTCTATTATTCTTCACGTATGAATCAAAAAGCACAGCCCTCACTGGAAGATGATTTGCGAACCGTTGGGAATGCAATCAAGTATGAAGAACCATTCACCTTCGTACCATGGCCTGAGCCGGTGAATGAAGCGCATCGCCGTCTTGAAGCTGCGAGTGCTGCAGACCTACGACGGGCATATGGGAACATCCGGGAATCCCTGCATGACAAAGCAAGGACGGGGCTACGGAATTTATTGAAACTTGAGGACTCCATTGCCTAAGAAATGACCACGGCATAGGCGAAAATCCTGGATCTTGATTTTACTCCGGTACCACTTCCTGCACTCTCCCCTTCTCTTTGTAGAGTCTGCCGTAGAACGAGACCAGCGCGAGCGTAAAGAGCAGACCGGCCCAGGAGTAGAAGACATCACTGATGAGCGTGCTGACGATCGGGAGCTCCGGGATCGTCATCTGCTGCACGACGTCAACGACGAAGGAGAGAATACCCGCTGGAGCGAAGAACAGAACGCCAAGCGCAACCAGGACCCACAGCACTCTCCATGTTTTGCCCCGCACGATCATGCGGCTGCGCCGCAGTGCATCGCGGTAGCGGAGATTTTCGGATGTGAGGACAATGCCGAAGAACACGGTCCTCAGTTGATAGATGAGCGCGGGAATCAGGAGCGGAATGGCGAGGAAGATAGGACCGCAGCGCGTCAGGAAGGATGATTGCACTGCCATCATCGACTCCTGCGAACCGGTCGAGAGGAGCATTCCCATTGCAGAAATAACCGGTGAGAGCGTCGCGCGGCATTCTTGTGACCCAAGGAGGAACAATGTCGCCGGTAGGATCGCGATGAGCGACCATTCGATCGTGATGACACCGCGCAGCAGCGACGTGAAGAAGAGCGGGAAGATCAATCGCACGGATTCTTTCCGAACTGACCGAAATGACGTGCGCGACCGGCCCGCGCGGCTCAGTACCTGGCGACGACCGACGAGCAGCACGCACGCGAGCCCCCAGAACGCGACGACGGTAAAGATGAGCGTGGCGAGAATGTATCCCATGTCGCCGATCTGCTGAATGGAGATAACCTCACTCTGCGGCCAGTACTCCGTGAGGAGATCAAGGAGCACGACGGGGAGGATCAGAAACCAGAAGAGCACCGAAAACAGCGCCGGCTGGCTCTGCAGGAACGCCCAGGATTCGGCGGCGAGACGGAAGGGACTGAGGGAAGAGGAAGATTTGGCCATGGGATAGCTGATTGTATGTGAGGTAACCGAAGAAACCAAGGCAACCGAAGTAACCGAGGATTTGTACGATATCCTCGGTTTCGTCGGTTTCTTCGGCTCCGTCGGTTACTTATTTCCTTTTCACTCTAACAAACCCCGAAACATCGAGCGTGGAGAGCTTCTTCTCCTCCTTCGCCAACTGATCCAGGAGCAAGTTGATACCGATGGCGTCGCTCGCCATGTGGCTGCACTGGATCATATTGATGTGGTGCTCTTTGCCCTTCTCGACTTCTTTCTCGGTGAAGTGCATCGCAAGGATAGTGCCGACGCCGGCATGTGATTGCTTCTCGATGAACTCCTCGGGACCGTTCGTGCCTCCCGTGAACTCGGTGGCGACGATTTTTCCCGGACGGCCGTAGTCCGAACCGTTGACGATGATCGTCGGGTTGCCCTTCTTGCCGTACCATTCATACTCGGGAATCTCGTTGCAGGCATTGACGATCTCCTTGAGCGTATCGAACGGCTTCTTGCAGATCGTCTTTTCCATGAACCGCCAGACGAGGTTATCGGTGATCGTGTGGCAGCAGAACGCGGGGATACCCAGGAGCTCCGCGGCGCGCTCGGTGCGGAACAGGTTATCGGCGTGAATCGCGCGCCAGATGCGGTCCATGCGGGGACGGAGCAATCCTTCGCTGTGGTTTACCGGCACTCCGGCCTGTGCGAACACGTCTACCTGCACGGACATGGCTTTTTCGAGATCGGCCAGCGCGCGGCCTTCCGGGTGATGGATGAGGACGGCGTCGATCTTCTCCCCTTTTGACCGCAGACGGTCGGCAAGGAGCATTTCCTGGATTTCACCATCAATACAGACCATCAGACGTTGGACGTCTTCGTCTCCGGTTCCGTTGATGACGCGGGAATCGGGGTACGGGTTCCAGGTGCGTTCGTCATCGAACCACTCTTTCTCTTTTCCTTCGAGCTTCGATCCTCTCTCTTTGATTCTCTTGAACATTTTCTCGAGGTACTTTTTGCCGCGCGGGTCGGCCTCGATGCCGATCTCGACAGCACGATGGAAGAGTTTCTTGAGTTTCATAGAAATATGGGAAAATGATGATTCGTTCCGAGGGTAGAGAATTTTTCCGGCGAGCGAAAGAGAAACTTTCCATTTTGCGGCTTCTCATTTTTCACTTTTCATTTCCTGCCCTGAGCGAAGTCGAAGGGTTCACTTCAACGTGACCCCCTCAACTTTGCAATCTGCCTCCATCATGATCCTCGCAAGATCCTGGACGCTCGTCTTCGCTTCCCATCCCAGTTTCTTTTTGGCTTTCGACGGATCACCGCGGAGGAAATCAACCTCGGCAGGTCGGTAGTAATGCGGGTCAACCATCACAATCGCCTTACCCGTGCGGGTATCCATGTACTTCTCCTCCTTCCCCTTCCCCGTCCGCTCAAAGGGAATGCTGGCAATCGTCAGGCACATCTCGAGGAATTCCCGCACCGATGCCGTCTTCCCCGTGGCGAGGACGTAATCATCGGGCTCCTGCTGCTGTAGCATCATCCACATGCCCTCGACGAACTCGGGGGCGTAGCCCCAGTCACGTTTGGCCTCGAAATTCCCCAGGTGCAGTGCCTCCTGCTTGCCCGCGAGGATCTTGGCGAGACTCAGCGTGATCTTGCGCGTCACAAAGTTCTCGCCGCGGCGGGGCGACTCGTGGTTAAAGAGAATGCCGTTGCAGGCGAACATCCCATAGCTCTCGCGGTAGTTGCGGGTAAAGTCGAACGCGAACGCCTTGGCACACGCATAGGGACTGCGGGGGTGGAACGGCGTGTTTTCGTTCTGCAGATCGCCCGTCACCTTGCCGAAGAGTTCGCTCGAACTCGCCTGGTAGAACCGTGCTTTGCTTTTGCCCGTGCGAAGCGCCTCAAGGAGACGAACCGTACCCATGCCGGTCACGTCACCCGTGTATTCGGGGATATCGAAGCTGATGCCGACGTGCGACTGCGCGGCAAGGTTATAGATCTCGTCGGGCTTGGAGACTTCCAATACGCGAGAGAGTGAACTGGTGTCACCGAGGTCACCGTAGTGAATCTGGATCGTGAGGTTCGGGTTGTAGATATCGGAGAACAGATGGTCGATGCGGCCCCGGTTGAACGTCGACGCACGTCGCACGAGCCCATGCACCTCGTACCCTTTCTTGAGGAGGAATTCGGCGAGGTAGGAACCGTCCTGTCCTGTAATCCCGGTGATGAGGGCGCGTTTCGCCATACGTAGCGGAGAGTGTACGCTACACTGGATCGCTGTGAAACCCTCAAAACTCGCCATCGTCGGCCTGGGATACGTGGGATTACCCCTGGCACATGCCTTTGCAAAGGCCGGGCACGACGTGGTGGGCTACGACATTTCCGCTCCCAGGATCGCGGAGTTGAAGAAAGGGAAAGATTGGACACTGGAATTGACTGAAGCTGATCTGAAGAGTGTGACGATCAATTACTCGACTGATCCGACGATGCTTGAAGATCGTGACGTGATCATCCTCGCGCTGCCGACGCCGGTGGACGACAGCAATGATCCGGACATGAGCATTCTGGAAAGTGCGACGAAGACCGTCGGCAAACATCTGAAGAAAGGAATGATCATCGTCTACGAATCGACGGTCTACCCCGGCGTCACCGAAGAACTCTGCGGACCGATCCTGGAGAAAGAGTCAGGTTTGAAGTGCGGGACGGATTTCACGCTCGGCTATTCCCCGGAGCGCGTGAATCCCGGCGATAAGCTCCACACGATCGACAAAATTCTGAAAATTGTCGCAGGGCAGGATCCCAAGACGACGGATATTCTCTGCGACCTCTACGGATCAATCGTGACGGCAGGCATTCATCGCGCACCGTCGATCAAAGTCGCGGAGATGGCCAAGGCCATTGAGAACGCCCAGCGCGATTTAAACATCGCCTACGTCAATGAGATCGCAATGATGTGCAACGGGATCGGCATTTCAACGAAGGATGTGCTTGCAGCAGCAGGAACCAAGTGGAATTTCCTGAAGTTCCAGCCAGGACTCGTGGGCGGGCACTGCATCGGCGTCGATCCGTACTATCTTGTGGAGAAAGCGAAGCAGCTGAAGCTCTCGATGCCCATCGTGACGGCAAGCCGCGCAGTGAATGACGGGATGAGCGGCTACGTCGTAGATCAGGTGACAAAAGCTCTCCCAAAAAATGCCCGGGTGCTCGTTCTGGGACTTACATTCAAGGAAAACATCCCCGACATACGCAACAGCAAAGCTATTGATGTCGTGCATCAGTTCCAAAAAACCGGTATCGCCGTTGACGTGCATGATCCGTTTCTCTCGCCGGAGAAGATCACGGCGCTACAGATGACATCCGGATCGCTCAGTGGTTCCTATGATGCCGTCGTCTTCCTCGTTCCTCACAAGGAGTATCTGAAAGCGGGAACCAAGGGGATTCTCAAGGCGCTGAAGCCAGGAGGGGTCGTCTACGATCTCAAATCTCTTCTCGATGCGGATGCGGTGAAGAAGGCGGGTGCGCTGTATTTGGCTCTCTGATTCCCAACCCATGCAAACACTCTCGAGCGCATCGCAGTATCTCCGCAGGGAAGGAATCACGAAATTCCTCCGGCGGGGACTCAAAGAATCCCGCTACCGGCTGCGACGCGCAAACCACTGGTGCCGAAAATATCCAGTCGGTTTCTTCGTCGAGTGCCGCGGGAACCGCTGGCCGCTCGATGGAGTGACGTTTTCACTGGATGCCCCCGGTATCTCCACGCAACTCAAGAGCGGATTTTTCTGGGGAACGTACGAAAAGAACGAACGGGACTTCGTCACGCGCTACGTGCGCCGCGATCTTCCCGTGATCGAAGGCGGTGCATGCATCGGCGTCGTGGCGTGTATCACCAACAAGCTGCTCGACGACCCGACGAAGCATGTGGTGGTGGAAGCGAATCCAGAACTGCTCCCGACGCTCACAAAAAATCGCGATCGCAACGGTTGCGGGTTCGAAATCGTCCCGGCGGCGATTGATCAGCATGGAAAAACTGTGACGTTCCATATTTTCCGCAACTTCCTGGGAGGGAGCGTGCAGCTCCCGTCGAAAAAGACCGTCACGGTGGACGCCGTCACCATCGGTTCGCTGATCAAAGAGAGAGGGTGGGATCAGATTTCCCTGATTCTCGATATTGAGGGAGCGGAAATTGATCTGATCAACGAAGAAGCACAGGTCCTGCGCGATCACGTTGCGGTCATGATCGTCGAAATGCATCCAGGGACAACCGGTGAACAATCCGTAACGAACGCCATTGCGAAAATCAAACGTCTTGGTTTCTCACAGAAGGAACACCGAGATACGGTCTATGTGTTTACGAAGACTCCCGATATACCAACTCCGTCTTAATCGTGATGCATTTCTAGTCGGCATCCACATCGGGGACGTGAATATCATACTCCGCAAAGACAGCCGCCAGACGATCCATCGTGTCCTCGTCGATCTTTGTTCTCGTGGCCGGAGGAAGTCGCCAGTTCAGCTCCCGCTCCTGCTGCATGTGCAGCCATTCGCAGATAACAACCGAGGCTTCCTTGCCGTAGGTCTGATCCAAATGGGCGATGGTGAATGCGGGCTCTGCACGTTTGGCAAAAAAATCTTGAATTCTTTCGCCGACCATTTCGTTGACCCAGCCAACATAGCGGTCGAGTCCATGAAACTCGTAATGTCCATTGCGAAGTTCTGCGTAAAATGCCTCCCAGCGCTCCTTTTTTCCTTTCACATGTGCCGCCTGCCGCGCACACGTGCGCAGCATGACGTCATCACACCTGTGGAACTCGGCGATCACCTGCTCGATGGAATCCTCAAACTTGAAATCGAACCCCAATTGCTCTCGCAATTTTGCGTAGTAGTACTGGAACATAGCATCGCCTTCACCTCGATGGAATTTGTCGAAAGCCGAATCGATGACATCTGCATATTTCGCGACATTCTCTTCGAATCCCAGATCACGGATGACCGCTTGCTTGCGCTCGGAGGAAATACGTTCACCATCGGGCTCTGCGATGCCTTCGTCATCAGAAAGAATATCCACGGCAAGGAGGTCAGCGAACTTGCAAATGAGGATGCGAAAGTCTGGAGAGGAGAATGAGTGATGTGTACATCGGTTGACGATGCCATTTTCGAGAAAGATGCGCAGGAGGAGCCGCTCATCGCGGACCTGATGATTTTCTCTCACCGATTCCGAGGAACGGACTTTCTGCAACAAAGATTCGCTTTCGGGAGAGATCGCAGCCATGGTCGCAAGGGACGCGTAGTGCTGGAACGTCTCTTGCATCGGCGACGTCGTCTCGAAGTGCTCCATGAGTCGGGATGCTGTGCGGCAGATGCGCTCTGAATCCTTCGTGCTCCCCGCAGTCATATGCCGGATGTATGCCTGTATCAGCGAGCGAGCGAAGCGCAATGACTGAAAAGTTTCAGGATACACGGGAAGTTCCCGGAAGAGCTGAGTGATGTCTCGCAAGATATCCTTGGGGTGAAACGGTTGATCACCGAGGCCCAGAGGCTCACCACAAACGCTGTCGAGATCACAGATCGCACCCGTCATCGAGAGGTTGCCGTGATGCAGGAATACGTGTGCCAATCCTGCGTTGTGCATACCGGCTATGTTGCGAGCCGCCCTCTCGGGCAAGCGTTCATACAGAAATTGTTCCACTCCCCTTTCGGTAAATTCGCAGAGACGCGGAACGTACGCGGGATCGCGCTTCGCGTGCAACTGCTCCTCGCGATTGAGAAACTCCATTGCCGGGAACACAACGTCACTGAATTCCTGTGGGGAATGGACCTGGAAAAGATCTCCCAACCGTTCATTGACTTCCATCCCACGCACCGTGACGAAGAAGGTCATGTTGCGCATGGCGTCGATGAGCGCGGGAATGTCGGCACCAACGGGAGCCTCGTAGTTTCTCTTCTCGACACGTTCCCCGCGATTGCCGTTGCGCACCAGAACGTCCTGCACAAGCCTTGCTTTGAACGCGGCGAGAGGCAGCTCTTCGCCATGCAGCGGAAGCGCCGCCGGTTCCATGACCCGCACGATCATTTCGGCCGGAATGTTGCGTTCTCGCAACACGTTTGAGGCGCGCAGAACGCGCACGATCGAATCGCTGTCTTGCAAGCCATACACCGCAAAGCCGGACGGGGCCAACTTGGTCTTGAACGCTTCCGGCGCAGTGACGTTGTTGCCCTTGGTATTCAGCGCGGAGAAAAGATTTCCGAAACGGTCACGCCAGAGAGCCCGCACTGTCATCGCGTATGACCGGCCATGCGTGTTCGAGATGCGCCGAAGAAGTATTGGCTCCCCGTTGGCCATTACGCCCTCTTCATTGCCGATCACGTCGAACCGGGGATCGGGATCTTGCACAAACGGTGCTTCGTCCATCGGTACGGGCTCACCCTGAATATCCCTGTGGAGATACATCTTCACAGATGAATGAGGGACGGCCGCGAATAGTAGCTGCTCCTGAGTCGACATATGTACAGCGGATGAGTGCACCTCCCTGTTCTTCTTTGCTATATCGAAATTATATTGTCTTACATGCTTTTAGCAATACGCAAAAGACCCCAGAAACAGCATGCTCAAGCCCTTTTCCGGTACACCAACTGGGGTGTAATCACTGAACAATGCGTATGGATGAATGCGAAAACATCATCTCGCTGCGCCTGCGCTTCGGGAATGTGCGCGTTACTGAAGTCTGTCTCTTTCGGAAAGTTAATCACGAGGAGTCCGCCGGGTCGCAGAGCGGTGAGAAGTTTTTTGATAATCACGAGAGGTTCAAACGTATGCTCCAGGCAATCGAGCGTTGTAATGACGGCGTACTGATTCACGCCGAAGTCCTCTGACCCATCGACCGAGATGGCATTGCGAAGCTCCGGCATCTGTCGACGGACGAAATCGAGTGTCTTCGACGGAATATCGGCGATGTCGACGGCGCGGAATCCTTGTACAGCGAGATAGTGAACAAGAACGCCCGCTCCCCCGCCGTAATCGAGGATCGGATCATTCGCGGCAAGATGTTCCTGCGCGATGATGTGGTACGTCCGCAGAATTTTCTTCTTGTAGTTGTACGCTTCGCGGCTCAGGTACGCCTGTCGCCAGATATCTTTATCATGTTCGTTGTAGAAAGATTCCACGTCAGCCTGCGTCTTCCGTTCTTTCGTGTTCCACAGTTCCGTGAATCCCGCGCGAGAGAGATAGTAACGCGAGCGAAACTCTTCATCAGATGCGAGCTTGTACTCGCGCTTCACGAGCGGAACGATGCTCATCTTCCGGAAGAAGAATCTCGGGCACGCAAAGAGGAACAGGTACTGGAGCAACCAGAATTTTCCGGTCAGTG
>JAHFJP010000028.1:13771-18514 GCA_023245765.1 Candidatus Peribacteria bacterium | reverse complement strand
CTTGCGCTTGGTGGGTCCTGTCTGGAAAACCATAGCGGATCAGGATATCACTCAAAACAAGCCCCCACCAAAGGACCCTCACCCCTACCCCTCTCCCTTTGCGAAGGGAGAGGGACCCGCGGGTGATCCCTTTTAAAAATCACCGGAATCTCCTTCCTCCCCCTCCATGGCTCCTCTGTCCTCTGGAAAACCCTCCTCGTCGTTGTCCTCCCCCCTGCGGTCTCTGCCCCCATCCTCCTCCTTCCTGCCGATCACCCGGTTCTGATGCCGGAGCTTTCCGTGGAGGCGGTAACGCGGGGAGGGGAGTGCGGCGAATGGGCGTACGGATCAGTTTTTCGATCGAGCGGATGTCCTGGCTCTGGTCGGGTGTCGCAAACGAGATGGCGCGACCTTCGCGGCCTGCGCGCGCCGTCCGTCCGATACGATGAACGTAGTCACCGGGGTCATCGGGAAGATCGAAATTGATGACGACGGAGATTCCTGTCACATCAATCCCGCGGGCGGCGATGTCTGTGGCGACCAGAATGCGATATCGGCCCGATTTAAATCCTTCGAGTGCCTCGCGCCGCTGCGCAAGCGAGCGGTTGGCATGAATTTCGGCGGCGGCGTGCCCCATTGCGCGCAGTGACCGCGTCATTTTCTTCGCGCCGTGCTTGGTGCGGGAGAAGACGAGCACCGAACCGGTGTATTCTTGCAGCAGTTTTTCGAGCAGCTGGAGTTTTTCCTCCCGCCGGACGACGAAAATCTCCTGTTCCACTCTGTCGGCCGTTGTTCCCGCGGGTGCCACTTCGATCCGCAGTGGCAATGACATCTGTGACGACGCGAGTTGCAGAATTTCGCGTGGCATCGTTGCCGAGAAGAGCATCGTCTGTCGTTTTTTGGGAACGTGCGCCAAAATCCGGTCAATCTGCGGCTTGAATCCCATGTCGAGCATGCGGTCGGCCTCGTCGAGCACGAGAATATTCACTTCTTTCAATGTCACCGTTCGCTGCTCCAGGTGATCGTTGAGGCGACCCGGCGTCGCGATCAGAATCCGCGGGTTCTGCCGCAGCATGCCGCGCTGCAGATTCATCGATGCGCCGCCAACAAAGACGGCGGTCTTGATATTCATCGCATTTGCGAACGGACGCAGCGACTCCTCCACCTGGTAGGCGAGCTCGCGCGTGGGGAGAATCACGAGGCCCCGGCCTCCATGTGCCGCGAGCCGCTGGAGCATTGGGAGACCGAACGCCATGGTCTTGCCGGTTCCCGTCTGCGCGATGCCAATCACGTCTTTGCCCTCAATCGCGATCGGGATGGCTTGGTGCTGGATCGGCGTAGGGACGGTGAACTTCATCCGTTCGAGGATCTGCAGGAGCCCGGGAGCGATCCCTAAATTTGAAAAGCTGCCGGTGTTGATGGGCGGGGCATTCATGTATGTTCATGCAGCATAGCGGAGTTTTTCGCATCCAGATACCCATTTATTGGAAAAACTATTTGGGTTCTATGCCGACCTCCTCCGTCATCACTATCCAGTCTGACCACTTCAACTGTGTTGGGGATCTCGCGGTATCTGCTTGCCAATGAGCCTCTCGATCTCGGCGAGGTTTTGCGCATCAATTTTGTCACGTATGGCGAGCGTATACGCTATGCCCGAGCGGTCCGCGCGGCCCGTGCGACCGATGCGATGGACGTACGTATTCGCAACCGTTGGCACGTCGTAGTTGATGACCACGTCAACGATGCTATCGAGACCCCGCCCTGCAACATCGCTTGCGACAAGAATGAGATATTTGCGCGATAGAAAACCTTGCCATGCATCTTCCCGATCACTTTGGGAACAATCTTTGGAAAATTCTACCGCTTTGTATCCGAGATTTTTCAGTCCATTCGCCAGTCTCGCCACGTCGTATTTTCTATTGCGGAAGACAATGATTGAGGAGCCGCGATGTTTCGCAAGCAAGCGCTCAAGCAGCTGAAATTTGCCCAATCCCCCATGGGCGAAAAGGAGCTGCTGCTCAACATTCTCCGCTGCAGTTCCCGACGGTGCGACCTCGATTCGTTGCGCGTCTTTGCGCATCATCGAGGCGGCAAGCTCGCTGACAGTACCATCTATTGTTGCGGAGAAGAGCATCGTCTGCCGATCTCTCTGCACATGAGACAGAATGTTTTTGACATCCGGCTCGAATCCCATATCGAGCATTTGGTCTCCTTCGTCGAGTGCCACCTTTGTTACGCCTTCCAGTGTTAGTACTTTCGCTTGGAGAAAATCTTTCAGTCGTCCCGGCGTTCCGACGAATAACCGAATCTCTGATTGTCTCAATGTCGCGATTTGCATGTTTTTTGGTACACCTCCAATAAGGAGTGCGATCTGTATCTTGATCTCTTTCGCAATAACATTGAGCATTTGTTCTACCTGCTGCGCGAGTTCACGAGTGGGCAGTATCACCAGCGCCTTATCGTTGTTTCCCATCATTTGTTGAAGTATGGGGATGCCGAATGCGAGTGTTTTTCCGGTTCCCGTCTGTGCGCCGCCAATAATGTCATTGCCCAGCAACGCGGATGGAATGACCCGCTCCTGGATCGGTGTTGGGTTAACGATATTGCGTTCCGCGAGCGCCCGCACAATGTCCGGATGCACGCCGAGATCGGCAAATGTGGGTGAAAACCCGGTCTCTGATGTACGGGGAGAAACCATGGTGAAGCACTATACATCATTTTTGGCTATGATACGCCAGCTCTATGCCCACCTACCCCGTCATCACCCTCAGGCCCGAACGTGACTGGCCGTTGCGTAATCACCACCACGCCATCTACAAGACGGCGATTGGCAAAATGCCCGAAGTGAAGAATGGCGGCATCGCCGAAGTCCGCAGCGATATGGGCGACTTCCTGTGCTACGCGATGATCAATATCCACGCCTACATCTGTGGCCGTGCGATTTCGTTTGAAGAAAAAGAGGATCCGATGATCGCGCTCCGCAAAAACATCGAGCGGTCGATCGCGCTGCGTCGTCAACTCATTTCCACGGAGGACACCAATGCTGTCCGGCTGATCAATGCCGAAGGCGATGCAATCCCGGGGCTCATTGTCGATCAATACGGGGATGTGATCGTCTTCCAGATCACGACGCTCGGCATGGATCGCCTGCGGGAGTGGATCGTCGATCTGCTCTGGAACACCTGTACGCCGAAGGCGATCTATGAGAAGTCGACGAGTGCCGCGCGGAAGAATGAGAGGATCGATCCTGTCGAAGGTTGGTGTAGGGGAGAAGCTGACAACGCGATTATGGTGACCGAGCGGGGGCTCACCTTTGAGATCAATGTCGCCGGCAGTCAGAAAACGGGGCTCTTCCTCGATCAGCGGGAGATGCGATCACTGGTCCGGTCATATTCAAAAGGGAAAACGGTGCTCGATTGCTGCAGTTACGTCGGCGGATTCTCCGTGAACGCACTCAAAGGAGGCGCACTGAGCGCAGATGCGGTCGATTACGATGCCGCGGCGATCGCGCAAGCAAAGAAACACGTCGAGATGAACGGGTTGAATGTCACAAAGTTCAATTCTTCTTCCGAAGACGTCTTCGATTTTCTCCGGCGTCGTCCTCTCGCCCGTCCGTACGACTTCATCGTGCTCGATCCGCCGGCATTTGCGAAGCGCAGCACCGATCTTGAACCCGCGAAGAAGGCCTACACCGACCTCAACCGCATGGCGATGGAGATGTTGCCAAAAGATGGAGGTCTCCTCCTCACCTGTTCGTGTTCCTATCAGGTTGATCCCGCATTGTTCCAGACCATCGTCTTCCATGCGGCCCGGCAAGCGAAACGTTTCGTGCGCATTCTCCAGCGCCATCGCATGGCGGTCGATCATGCAGTGAATATTTACCACCCGGAAACGGATTATCTGAAGAGTTTGCTGCTGTGGGTGGAGTGAAGTGAGCGTGATACGCTGTTCCCTATGTACGATTCCCTGTTGCAGCAGCTCGGCCTGAGCTTGAACGAAGCGAAAATTTACGGAGCCCTGATTTCGTATGGTGCATCCGGCGTCTCCACCATTTCGCTGCGGTCGAAAGTCCACCGCCGCAATGCCTACGACGCCGTGCATCGATTGCTCGAAAAAGGTTTGGTGTCGGAAGTCTTCACACACGGGGAGACGGTCTATGCGCCGGTCGAACCGGGCAAGCTGATGGAACTCATTCGCGAGAAGGAGATGGCTTTGGGTGCCGCTCTCCCTGCCATGCTCTCCGCATATCGTGGTCACCATATTCCTCAACGTGCCTACATCTACAACGGTGTCGAAGGAATGAAGAGTTTCATGGATGAGTCGCTCAGGATCGGTGCCGATGTGTACGTGCTCGGATTCGAAGGCGCGTGGTTCGATCCGAGGATGACCACCTATACCGATTGGTATTTGGGAGAAATTCAGCGCAAGAATATCAAGCTCTCGGTGATCTTCGATAATGACATACTCGAGCATCGGCCGGAGTACAGAGATATGCTCACGAAGCACCACAAATTCATGCCGAAGAAGTATAAAACCACTTCCACGATGGTCATTTTTGGTGATCACGTGGTCACGTATAAAGATGCTGACCCGGGCAAGGTCGATGACGATGTTGCGATCTTCGTCATGGTGAGCGCCGAAGTCGCCGAGAGCTACCGATCCTGGTGGCGGTATCTGTGGGACACACTTCCCGCACCCGCCAAGCGCCGGAAGCGATGATCGTCATGCCAACACGTGCGGCACGAAGCAGGAGAGATTGCCGGT
>JAHFJP010000028.1:0-13671 GCA_023245765.1 Candidatus Peribacteria bacterium | reverse complement strand
TTCCACTGTCCGCGATCGGGAAAGCACTCCTGCTGCCACGCGCGCTGTACGATGGCGGCTTCGAGGAGCGCGGTGGGCGTTTGGGCGTTATACTCGAGCAGTTTTGGCGGATCGATGCCGTTGTACGCGAGGTCGAACCGGCCGTACAGGTATGGGTCGTCGCGTTCCCACGAATGCCATGCGGCCTCTGCCATCTGTTCGTCTATGCCCAGCTTTCCGAGGAGTTCGTTTTCGAAGGCGTACTGCGCGGCTGCCATATACATCGAGTGCAGCTCGCGCGAGCACTGTTCCAGGGAGTCGATGTCGGATCGCGTAAGGCAGTAACAGGCGGACTCGTTCCAGTACAACCTTCCGTCGATGACGGCGTAGCGCATGTCGAGTGCTTCGACGCGTGCGCGCCAGTCGGGCCGGGGAGGGAGGGAGATTCTTCTCATGGATCATAGGCAACGTTAACCGCCAGCACCGGCGCCTCCGCCTCCGTGCGCTCCCCCGCTGAATCCGCCGCGGCCGACTCCTCCGGCAGGCGCGGCGCGCATTGCCACAGCCGGTCGTGCAGCTGCCATCCCGGGAGTCGTTGAAGCCACACTCGGTGTGACGCTCATTGTCATTGGAGCGGAGCGGCCACCAGAGGAAATCGGCGCGTACATCGGATGATAAATGTAGTGTGGGAAGATGAAGACACCACCACCTCCGCCTCTTCGGACGGTGACAGGGCGGTCTTCCGGTCGCTCCGGTTCCGGTGCTGCGACGTACACGATCGTTCCTTCCGCGGTTCTCATCTCCTGTGCTGTCTTCTTGGTCGCTCGTTCACATGCTTCACGCGTCGGATACGTTGTCATCTGTCCGGTGACGGGCCGCCGCGTCGCTTCTTCCACAAAGCGCTCCAAACGATCCGCTTCCATGCCGAGCAAGTACACGGTCCGACCTTGTGGATCGGTGAATTCCACCACGCGATCGTTCATTTCCGTTGCCATCGCCTGGCATGCCTCGCGGTCGTAGAAGATGACGACGTCGATTGGCTGCTGCCGCTCGGGTCCGGACTTGCATGCGGGAAGGCTCAGCAGGACCACGCTGCCGAGTGCTGTCAGCAAGAAGCGGCGGCGGGCTTCGACGCTGGTCATGACCGGTTTGGATGGCGTCCGATCAGAAGGCCGTACCGCATCCGGCGTATGAAAAGTGTTCACCATATAAAAGAATTAGAAAATAACGTGCTCAGACTACGAATCACCCATGAAGTGGCCCACACCACTCCATGGTGGCGGTCGGCGCCACAAACTTGCTGCCGCTCATCAATGATGATGTTTCATCTTGCCGACGAGCATCTCCTTTTTTATTTTTGCCCACTTCTTCACCTCCGCCTCTCTTCTGCGCGCTTTGCCGAGGGTCCGGAACCGTTCACTGTAGATAATCTTCACGGGTTTGCGCGATCGCGTGTACTTGGCGCCGGTTCCATCATTATGTTTCGCTTCGCGTTCCTTCAGATTCAAACATGTTCCCGCGTAGAGCGATTTGTCTCTGCAGCGTGCGAGGTAGAAGTAGTGCGACACGATCAAAGTATACAGCGAGTACCCCTGCTCATTTCCTGGTTCGCTTCTTCTCTTTGTGGTTCAGAAGCAATGCCCGGATTACTCCAACCCTGGTCAGGTAGCAGCCCGCAAGATCCACAAGTCGCGATCCATCACGTAATCGAGTGTTCATTGCGGCGTAGTAAAGAACCAGCGACTCCTGCAATGCAGCTTCCAAATCAGCCCTGCTCGCATTTTTCGGAAGCTCGCGAGGTTTCGGAACATTCAGGAGGTCGATTGTTCCAATCATAGAAGAGAGGAGAAAGGAGGGGATGCTAGCATGTATTCCCATCTGTCAAAAGAACAAGAATCGGCGTGTCCGGACGCTTTCGTCTGCTAGAATGAGCGCATGATCACTGTCCAGGCACCGGAGGCAGTCATGCAGTTCACCATCGGGCACTGCAGTCTGGGATTTGTCCTCGTCGCAGCATCAGACGCTGGCATCTGCGCCATCACTCTCGGTGACGATGCTGATGCGCTCGTCGACGATCTGCGGGACCGTTTTCCGGGCGCGGAACTGATTGCAGAAGAAAAAGATCTTCAGGAGCGCATCGAAACCGTCATTGAACTTGTTGAGTATCCGCAGATCACGTTCGATCTGCCGCTCGATATCCGCGGCACGGCGTTTCAGCAACGCGTCTGGACAGCCTTGCGTCAGATCCCAGCCGGCCAAACGGCGACGTATTCAGAAATCGCAGAACGTATCGGCAGTCCACAGTCTGTTCGGGCCGTTGCGCAGGCGTGCGGAGCAAATCCCATCGCCATTGCGATCCCGTGCCATCGCGTCGTGCGCACCGACGGCTCGCTCTCCGGGTACCGGTGGGGGACGCAGCGGAAGGTGGCGCTGCTGGAGCGCGAACGAGAGGGGAGGTGAGGCGTTCTGTCTCGATATCACGCATCATCCTGCATCTCATCCCCCGATTCTTTGAGCGATCTCGCTATTTGTCCGCCCACATTCCAGCACATCGACGCGTAGGACAAGAGCATTGTGAGTGCCTCTGCATTCACGGATGGGAACGGCAGGGTACCTGGTCGATCATCTTTCAGAAACTGTACGAGCTCTTCGGTTCGTAGCTGTAGTACATGTTCCAATTCGGCAAGCAGAGAAGGACTCCCACGCAAACGTAAGCGCTCCAACATCTGCTCGCGCGCCCGCAGCAAACTCTGGCGCTCCATATATGGAACATCTTTCTGGCCAGCCACGTTCTGTATCTCCAGAAGGTGAGCGGCGATCGAGGCCATGTCGAATCCAAGCAAGTTATCCCGCATGAAGTCGTCGAAGAGCAGTCTCAATCTGTCCGTGATCACAGCGCTCTCCCCTGTAAAACCCTCGAAAATCACCCGTTTAGGAGCCTCATGTTTGCTTTCTCCTGATGGAAGGGGTTCTTCCGGAGAATCTGATGAGGCGCTCATGATATGATTATTGTCTGATTATGCAATAAGTCAACTGAGAGGCTGTGCTATACTGTTCTCACACACGTACACCCACATCATTTGCTGTTACCTTCATCCGAGAGCACGCCCCCATCACGTCAGATCGATGCCGGTTATGGAACGCTCGGCGCGCAAGCCGCTTCCGTGTTGCGGGAGCTGCTGAATGTTCGGAGCGCCCCATCACCCCGTCTGCAAGACGAGCGTGCTGCCGTCCTCGCGCGTTTGCGGCAGGTCAGGAACTCGAAAGCCAGCCTCATGTGCAAGCTGATTGAAAAGGTTGGCGACGAGCGGAAAGAGATCGACCCTGCCCGGCAGGGTGGCATTGGCGAGGTTCCGTATCAAAGCGGAGAACCTGAACCTGAGGGATTTTTGGCGCGACTGAAGCATCCTGAACGTTCGACGAGTGAGGTGTCGTCAACGACTGCGCTCGATGCATTCCTGACCGAAGCCGGGCGGACCGGTGCGAACCTCTTGCACCTGGATCGCTCTCTGACCACCCAGCAGCTCGAGGAGCGGATCCGGATCCTCGATCGTCTGTGTTTCGTGTATCAGCACCAGCACGGAAACGGCAGGAATGCCGAATTCATTAAAAATGCGCTGACCGCACAGTTCAACATTCCGACGATACCCAAGGAGGTCGAGGCCGAGCTATCGCAATTGGAAAGCAGGTGCCATAAGAAGGGAGGTGCAGAGAACAAGAACATCTTCTACCGCAAGAACGGCAAATACCCCGCCGTGCTGAAGATCACCAAAGAGCGGCACGATGATGATTTCTACTCGGTCCTGAAGCTGATGCGTAATATGCATGTCATGGCACTCCGGCTCAATCGCGATGTGCCGGGCGAGGCGTTCCGTGCCGAAGTGGCTTTTGAAGACATGGCCGTCTACCGCGACGAGCATGATAAGTTCAAGCGCATCATCCGCCAGCCGTACGCGAGCGGAACACCGGTACAGCAGCTGCCGGATGCCGTGCGCCAGTCACCCGCGTATCAACGCTCCTGGAAAAAGTTTCTGGCGTATCTGCGTTCGATGGAACAGTCCGACGGTGTCGTGCTGGACGTGACCGATTCCAGCCGTGCCGGCCTCAATCCTGAACGGGGAAAAGTGAACAACACCGAGAACGTCTTCGTGCGAGAGGAAGGCGGCCGCTACGTGTTCACCGTGATTGACCTGGACGTCTTTGACACTAGCGATGGCGAGCACAAATTCAGCCCCCAAGAGCATCTTCGCTTTGGACAGCGCAGCTTTGGCGCATTGAAGAACTATGTGGTAGCCGCTGTGACAAATGCTGGCAGAAAGTGGGTGGAGTTCTGGCAAAACCGCTCGTTGCACAGAGGCGGACGCTAGGTCTGACATTCATTTCGTACGTGATTCGCAGGATTTGAACATGTGCGATTCCATTCTCTGATCTCTGAGCTTTACTGATGACTCCATTCTTCGGGGCATGTTGCGAGTCGTATCGTCTCAAAGAAATGCTCCGAAGCTTTTCGGAAGGGGGTCCTCACTGTGGTATCCATCTCAGCATCGTTCGAACGGTTATAGAAGATCAATCCATCGTGCTTTCCTGGTGCAGATTCTGTAATGAGGATGAGCTCCAGGCCATAATACTTTCCATCGTTACGAATATTCCTGATTTTGAGTGCTTCTCGACCATCAAGACGAAGAGGTTCGACGTAATATTGATTGAGAGGCGAGCGTAGCGCGAGGAGTCGTGCATGGAGGTCAGTGACGTCCTTGCCTGCAATACGAAGCACGTCAATTTCATGGCGATTTACATCCTCTGCTCCAGAATCTTCAGAATGTCCCGCAAGTTCTGTGCCACGCTCGGCCATACTGAACACTGCTGGTTTGAATGGGACAGCATCACCTTTTTGCAAGCTTCGCAAAATTATCTCTGCCGTAAGAATTGATGGTGGAAGAACGCTTCCTTCGCGATTCCATACGGCTTGATCTTCTGCGGATCGCACATGCCACGTGGAAGGAATTTCACTACTGCAGACACCGTGTACATATTTTTGTTCTGCAAGAGAAGTGCATGAAGTCAGTACAAACACGAGCAGAAGAATTTTTGAAACGTCGTAGAGTTTTAGCATACGTAATGATGGCAGCCCCACAGGGAGTCGAACCCTGCTTAACGGATTGAAAACCCGCTGTCCTAACCGATAGACGATGGGGCCACATGGACCAAGGAACAACGGCGAGAGTATAGCGTCCCAATGTGCATTTTCCAGCACGGCATTTTGACTAAGATCTCAATCACACTTCGCCTCACTAGTCCGTAAACGACCCAGTCCTGACAACTCCTCCCGGTTCATACGTCGCGATGATGACGCCATTCGGAGAGATTTTTGAATCAACGAGTTTGAATTCTTGTGGTTGAGTGCCTTCCGCGAACAACCGTTTGCCGTTTCCCACGGTGACGGGGAACGTCCACACGTGCATGACGTCAATCAGGTGATTTTTTAGCAGCGTCTGGATGAGGTTACCGCTCCCGTGTACCCACAGATCCGGACCGTCTTGTTCTTTGAGCTTGCGCAGTTCCGCGACCACGTCGCCCGTGATCAACACCGAATTATTCCAACTCAGTTCCGCAGGGTGGTGGGACACGACGTACTTTCTTGTGCTGTTGAATGGCTTGGCAATATTGTTGTCCTGAGTGGGCCAATACGGTGCCCAAATATCATACGTACGCTTTCCCAATAGCAGCTCAAAAGGAATCTCCCAGAATCCATCCAAAACACTGTGCACCATCTCATCCCCGTACGGGAACATCCAGCCGCCATATTTGAATCCACCTGACGTGTCTTCCTCAGGCCCTCCCGGTGCCTGCATCACTCCGTCTGCCGTGATGAATGTGGTGGTGATGATTTTTCGCATTCTATACATGAGACACTACACCCATACTGCCTATTACTTCTCATCCGCCGCAATAGTGAAGGTTCCTCCGCCAACCGGAGTGCCATCATTTTTCACGTATTGCACTGTTGCCGGAATGAGCACACATCGTTCCGTCTGCTTCTGTTTGTTTCGCTCCAGCGAGAGCGTTATTGCCAATTGTTCGCGAACGAGGGATTCGATCGGCGGTAACGTCAGATTATGGACTCCGGCGTGGAGGAATAATTTGTCCGGTCGCAGCACTCCCAATTTTTTCAGGTGCAATGCAATGATGTTGATCTGATCGAAAACCGTGGAGATATGCAGTCCCGTACGATTCTTCTCTTCCAGTACTTGCATGACAGGAGGAGTGCTTACTGCGTAGCGGTGCTGATGGACGGTGGGGCCAAATGAATAGCGTTCGTTGTCTCGGTTCATGGATTCATCCGCGAGCCGGTTGTATGCGCTGACTTGCAGGACCGGATCGCCGTTCGGCGCGCCAACAAGGAAAATCTTTCGCCGTTCTCCTTGTTCTTTTTGCGCCACGAAGGTGGCTTCAAGAGTATAGTTTTTTATTTCCGGTGGACGGTCGATCTTTTTGTCGGACGCGACGAGAAATAAGTTACTTTGCATTGCCTGGTTAAACCGCAGGTCTTCGATTCCCGTTACTTTCTCATCTTTTTCCAGTAGCTTTTCTACGAAGCTTCCCACGGACACCATCATGTCTGCACCATGCAGGAAGCCTGCTCCCGCACTCCACTTGGTGAAGAAGCTATCCGTCGTGGCGAGGGAGTCGTGCCCTTTCCCCACCGCACATCTCTTCAAGCTGCAATCAGCATCTAAAATATGTCGACATTGTGCCTTTGGAAGCAGTGCCTGTAGTTTTATTGTTCTGAGCACTTGCTCGAAATCAGTATCTTTTGCAACCGAATGTGCTTCAAATCCGAATTGCCTAGGGAATTTCATACTGGTCATTATTACATTTTATTTTATTATGTCAAATTAAGCCGTTTCCTCGCCCTGCCACGCAATTCCCATCAGCACGAGCCCACTGACGATGTAGTAGTAATTGGTGAACGCCTGGGCGCCGAACAGGAAGAGGGCAAACGTCGTGAGGGCGGACGAAAAGAGAAATGCCGGTATCGGTGAGGATTTTCGGAATGCGAAAAAGGTGGCGGCGGATGCGACAGCTCCGATCAGTACGCTCGTTATGCGCGGCAGAACGACGCCCGTCGTCAGGAAGAGCAGCGTAACGAAGGTGAGACTGTCGGTGCGGACGTCGCCACCGGTCAGTGTCTGGACGAAGCCGTAGTGAATCATGTTCCCCGGGTCGAAGAACAAGAATGGCACGACTGTCGCGACTGCGGCGATCAGCATGATGGCAAAGCGCTTCGGCTTCTTTTCCAACAAAAACCAATGCATGAGAAAAAAGAGCAGGTACTGCTTGAGACTGATGGCATAGCCGTAGGCGATTGCCGCACCGGTGCGCTTGCCGCGTCCGAAGAAAAAAAGTGAGAGAGCGAGGAACGTCAGGATGGGCGGCTCCGTCCATCCCATCTCCAGAACGGTGATGCTGAATGGCTGGAAGAGAAACAGCAGCGCGAGAAGGCCGGCACCAATGGAGCCCATCGACCGGCGTCCCGCATGCCACAGCAGTCCCGCAAACACTGCTTCACAAGCAACATAGATGGCGCGGATGTCATGGAAGATTCCATACGACAGCGCCTGGAGGTACACATTGGATGGCGGGTAGTAGAAGGGGATGATGCCGCTGTCATCCGGCAGGTAGGGGCTTTTCCCGTTCGAGAAGAAGTGCTGCATGGCATAAGTTGCTGCCGAGAACACATCGATCTTTGGCGCAGGGGAAGCCGGCAGCAGCCAGACGCGTAGCACGAGAGCGATCACCAGGCCGATTCCCAGTGTCACCCACTTGAGTGCATGCGCTCGCGGCACAAAGAAGAATGCGCAGCAGAGCAGTACAATCAGAAGACAGTATGTGGCATAGAAGACGAGTGCGAAGTTGCTGTTCTCCGAGAGAAACGCATTCGGCAGCTGAAACATTCTGATGTACAGGAAGAAGAGGAGCGCACACACCAGCATCAATTCATCCGGCGGAGCGATGGGGATCCGTATTTTTCGCAGGTATCCCAGTGTCGCCAGCAAAATCGATACGAATCCCAGCGTCATCCACAAGAGGGCGAAGACCGAAAAAAGACCGCCGTTTTCAAACACGCCCATGCCGAGAAAAAGGGAACACAGAAGCAGCAGAGCACCGGTCGTCATGAAGAAGAGAAGGACAGTGAGAACAGTGTATTGCACAAAAAAGAAAGAGCCATCCAGAGATGACCCTTTCTCTCTAACGAGGTTTGTATGCGAGTGGGATTAGCAACCGCAGCCGCCTGCCATGCAGGGACCGCCGCAACCACCTCCACCGAAACAGCAAGAGCCGCCCATAGGGGATTGGGGAAATGAAATAGGATGCGAATGATAGCAGTGGTGCCGGAGTCTGTCTAGCACTCGATGTTGACGAGTGATAACGGACATATGGTCCAATCACATAACAAAAACCGCCATCTACGACTGCAGCTGACGGTTGATGTTGGTGTTCGCCACCTTGCGGTGGGAGTCCATGCCACCCTTCGGGACGATCAGTGAAGATCGATCGGAAGATGACTCGTATATAATAACATATTTTTATAATAATTGCAAATACATGTTCAGGCCATAATTGAGTGGCTATTGGCTATTTCTTCGGAGGAGCGTCGAAAGAGTTCTTCTTCCCGAGGTCGTCTCTGTGGTATTTGCCGAATTCCGCGAGTTTCAGAAGAACCTCATTTTTGACCACCGGCCCCTCCACGCACATGCGGATACCGAGCGGGTCGATGACGCAGTTGCCGCACAGGCCGTAGCCGCACTTCATGTAGCGCTCCATCGAGAGCTGGCTCGGCACGTCGTACTTGGCGGTGATTTCGCTGATTTTCTTGAGCATCATTTCGGGGCCACAGCCGAAGACCTGATCCACGGGGTGACATTCTTTTTTCTTGGCACTGTGTGAGTCACGAGGGCACGAACTCAGGAGCTTCTCGAGGATGTCGGTGTTGAACCCTTTGTAGCCCGCGGAGCCGTCGTTGGTCGCGATGTGGAGCGACACGTGCGGGAGCGCTTCGAGTTCTTTCACAAAGAGCAGATGTTCCTTGCCGCGTGCGCCCACGATCACTTCGAGCGTGCATCCGTGGCCGACCGTTTCTTTGGCGACGAAATACATCGGTGCCGCGCCGTAGCCACCGGCTACGAGCACGATGTGCTGGCCGGGTTCCCATTCGTAATGCGTGCCAAAAGGACCTCTCAGCCCCGCGAGATCTCCCACCTGGAGCTTGGCGAACTCGTTGGTCATATCGCCGACGGCGAAAAAGGTGATCCGGGTCTGTGCGCCGTCATCCTCGGCAACGCTCATCGGCACTTCATCCACCCCCGGCATCCAAACCATGATGAACTGGCCGGGTTTG
This sequence comes from Candidatus Peribacteria bacterium, assembly GCA_023245765.1. Lineage (GTDB taxonomy): Bacteria > Patescibacteriota > Gracilibacteria > Peribacterales > Peribacteraceae > JABFSS01. The sequence goes on along the minus strand of JAHFJP010000028.1, from coordinate 4,292 downwards.
GCGCCCAAAGATCCATCAAAGGTGAACGTCCGCACCATTTCGGTTTCCTGCTTGATCGCTTTGATGCGGTAAGTGCGTGGGAGCCGGGATTGGAGGGGGATGGGAGTCATGAACGTTTCTGGAGTTCCTTATGCATTCCGCCGATCAGATCTGTGACGTTATCCACCCCCTCGTTCGTGCACCACATCTGTATCTCGTCGCAGACATGTTTGAACACGTCGAGCCCGCGGTCGGCCACTGCCGTGCCGATGCCGACCAGGCTCGCTCCGGCGAGCATGAGTTCAATCGCGTCTTCACCTGTGTACACACCCCCCGTGCCGATGATCGGGAGCTTGCCGTCGGTCGCAGAGTACACATCGGCAATACATTTCACCGCGATCGGCTTGATGCCGGGGCCCGAAAGGCCGCCGACTTTGTTTGCCAAGATGGGCATGCGCGAGCGCAGGTCGATCGCCATGCCCGGACCGACGGTGTTGATCACCGTGAAGCCATCGGCGCCGGCCTTTGCGCAGGCTTCCGCGATTTTTGCGATGCTGTCGACATTCGGGGAGAGTTTGATGAAGACGGGCGTGCCCTTGCTCACTTTTTTCACCGCCTTCGTCACTGCCGCGGCATCGGGAGCGGAACAGGCGAAGGGTTTGCCGAATTCATCTTCCACATTGGGGCAGCTGATGTTCACTTCCAGGAAGTCCGGATGCAGCGGCAGCAGTTCCTCAGCCGTCAGCGCGAAGTTCTCCACGCTCTCGGCGATGATGTTGGCGATGAGCGGGACCGGTTTGTTGCGGAGAAAATCACCGATCTCCTCGCGCGCCTTCTCCGGCCCCGCATCGGGAACGCCCACGGCATTCAACGTCCAGTGTTCGGTCGAGATAATCGTCGGATTGCGATGGCCTTTGTGCTCGTGTAGCCATAAGGACTTTGTCGTGATCGCCCCCGCGCCGCGCTCCGCGATCAACCTCCAGCTGCTGGCCGTGATGCCCATGATTCCGGAGGCGAGGACCGTGGGGTTCTCGAACGTGACTCCGAGGAGGGTTTGGGAGAGGTTCATCGCTTTTAGAATAGAACTTTCTCAGAATATCTGCCATGTCAAAGGTTCCTCGTACGCTCGCCTCCGGCGAGCTACTCGGAATGACAAGCGCTTAATAGACGAACGCCTCGATGCGAAAACGGCTTCGCCGTTTTCTGCCCGGCATGGCCGGGCAGCTCCCGGCTGCGCCGGGAGCGCATCGAGGCCTACGTCCCTAAAAATATTTGTCATCCCGAGTAGCCCGTTGCCCCTCGCTTCGCTCGGGATAAACTCCACAACGGGCGTACGAGGGACTAAATCGTCCTCTTCACGGGGAACAGGGAATCTCTGCGAACCCAGACTGCCACGAGCAAAATTACACCAAAGAGCATCAATCGCAGTGGCCCAAGCACGGAAATGGGCAGCGGCAAAAAGCGGATGGACTCTTTCAGAGCGACGAGCAGTGCGGTTGCCGTTGTGGCCCCAAGAATACTGCCCGGTTTGCCGGCGACCACCATCATCACCAGTGTGATGAAGAGCGGATATCCGTAATCTGTCGGGTAGAGGAGATGGAGATACTGAGGGTAGAAGAAGTTATCGTTGACCATGGTCAGTCCCAGGATGATGAATGCCACCAGATGCACACGGATGCGGTTGATGCCGAGCGACTTGGCATGCCATTCCTGCTCGGCGAGCGCGGTCAGTTGACGCGCAAGGCTCGTTCGCTCGAGCCAGAGAAAGAAGATGATCCAGCCGATGCAGATGATCGTCACCCAGAACGCGAATGCTCCCTGACTCTGCATGAAGAACATTCGGGGAATATTGGGGATACCCAAAGCCCCTCGCGTCAGCGACTGCCAGTTGAGTGCGACGTTCAACATCGCCAGGTGCATGGCAATCGTCATGATGCCGAGCGAGTCGGGTTCCAGGCGGAACGAGAGCCATGCGAACAAAAGCGAGAAGACCACCGATGCGATCACACCCGCACCGAGTGCGAGGACAAAACTCCCGGTGGCGTCGAGCGTGAGGAACGCGGCGTAGGCGATCGTGATCGCGACGGCGATCGGGCCGAAGTGGAACACTTTCCCGCGTCCGAACAGGAACGTGTATCCCAGCGAGAGGGGGATGGTCGTCGCGATCAGAATGATGATGTGGAGGAGGAAATCCATAGAAAACCGTAGGGGCGGAGCATGCTCCGCCCTATGCTATGCGGGTGGAACGTGAAAATAATCCAGTTGGTTTGATCAGAAGCACAATAATGATGAACAAGAGCGCCACTGCCCCCTGATACCCGGCCGAGATGTAGGTGCCGAAGAACCAGGGTGTGCCGACTGCGAGCTGTTCGATGATTGCGATGAGGTACGCTGCGAGGATTGTTCCCCAGAAGTTATCCTTCCCTCCCGCGATGAGTGCTGCATACGCCTTGATCGTCATCGGGAAGGCGAAGGTCGGTGTCAGATTCTGATCAATGCCCATGTAGATGCCCGCGCAGGCGGCCAGGACCCCGCTGCCGATGAAGACGATCCGGTGGAGGATCGACGAGGAGATCCCCAGGCTCCGCGCGGCATCCGGATGCTGCACGGTGGCGCGGATTTTGCGCCCGAAGGCCGTTGCGGTCAGCACCCATGCGATGACGGCAAGGAAGAGGAAGGTGCAGACGATGAGAACGCTCTGTTCATGGCTCAGGCGAATGTTCTCAAAATCGAAAAACTGCTTTGGCGCATCCAGAATCAGGCGCGGTTGCTCCTGGAAGAGCAGCATGAGCGCACCGTCGAGGACCATGCTCCAGGCGATGGTCGTCACGAGCGGCAGGAACTGATGCCGGCGATAGAACGGTGCGATGACGATCTCAAACGTGATCCACGTGACGATGCCGCCGATGACGATGCCGCCGAGGATGCTCGGAAGCAGGGGAATCCCGATCTGCTGATGGAGCCACCAGGTCGCATACCCTCCCGTCAGGGCGAGTTGTCCCAGCGCGAGGTTGAAGACACCGAGGACGCCGTAGACTAACGCGAGCCCTCCCGCCATCAGTGCGGCGAGAGAGCCTGCGATCATGCCATTTACCAATAACTGCATACAGCGTTGTGGATCATACAACATCTACAAGCAGCCCCGCACCGACGCGCAGCGTCTGGTGCGGGGCCCTTGTTGGAAAATGACTATTAATCGACAGCAATGTCCTGGAGCACCTTGATCTCACCGCCCTTCTGGTACTGCTTGAGGACGTAGGGGATGCCGACCACATCGCCGTTCTTGTCGAAATGGAAGATACCGACGACTCCCGAGTAGCCCTTCATGGCGTACATCCAGTCCTTCAGTGCTGTTCCATCCGTTGCGCCGTTCTTCATGCCCTCGGCGAGGACGTTGAGCGCATCGTAGGCGAAGCCGGCGAAGATGAGGCCGAACTGTGGATCGCCGTACTTCCCTTTGAACGTTGTCTCGAAGGTCTTATCGCTGACGTTCGCTGGAACATTGATGATGTACATCCCCTCCACGGCATCGGCCATGGTTTTGCTGAGCGTCGCCGAATCACCCGTGTCGTGCACGATGGCCGGCTGCTTCATGCCTGCTTCGCGCAACTGCTGCATCATCAAGCCGACCGTCGAATCGCTCTGGCCGTTGGGGAAGAAGATGTCGAACTGCTTGTCCTTGAGGCGCGTCATGAGACTGCGGTAATCCTTCGTACTCGGCTCGACCACTTCGTCGAAGACGAATGCACCGTCGGCCATCTTGGACTTTAAGGCGCTGCGGAACGCCTGGCAGAAGTCGGTGTTCTCGCTAATCATCGCGACGGTCTTGATATTCTTGTCCTTGAAGTACTGTGCCATTGCGGTCGTCTTGAGTGCATCGCTCGGATAGTTGCGGAAGACGTAGTCGCCGGCTTTCGTCACATCCGGGCTGCTGCTGAGCGGCGAGAGGAGGACGACTTTACCGGCTTCCGCGATCGGTGCGGCAGCGAGCGTCTCACCGCTGCACTGTCCGCCGATGATGGCGACAACCTTGTCAACGTTGACGAGTTTCTGGGCCGCGCCCGCGGCATCGGCGCCGTTGCACCGGCCGTCTTCGACGATCAGTTCGAGTTTCTTGCCGTTGATGCCTCCCGCGGCATTGATCTCATCGACGGCGAGCTGTGCGCCATGCGAGGTGTCGGCACCGTATGCGGCGGCATCGCCGGTCAGTGGTCCGATGTAGCCGATTTTGATCGTGCCGCCGCCCGTGCCGGCCATCTGGCAGGCCGAAAGAGTCAGCGCGACGAGAGAAAGGAGAGCGAGAGAACGCTTCA
>JAHFJP010000001.1 GCA_023245765.1 Candidatus Peribacteria bacterium | reverse complement strand
GTTTTTAGTCCATTTAACAGTTCACAAGCTGCTGCTGCGTCCCCGTCAAATTCGCTCTGGGAGACCGTATGTTTATGGGCCTTTCCGCTCGCCGTCGTGTATCGCTCATCTCTGTACTGCACAGCAACACCTTTCGCGGCGATCGCGTCTCCGATGCTGCGACTGACGCTCGTCTGCGCACCTTCGTCACCGGACGGGAGTAAAGGAAGTCCGACGATCACGCGATCAATCTTCCGCAGGCGCAGAATCTCCATCACCGCTTCGACAAGTTCATTCTCCGAAAGGTGTGTGAGGGTATCGAGGGGGAGAGGGATACCAGTGTCCGAATCCAAATACGCGACACCGGTTCTTCGAGTTCCAACGTCGAGAGAGAGGTAGCGCATGAAGGTAGCTTACTAGCTGTTTAGCTTTTTAGCTGTTTAGCTTTTTCAAAATATCGTTGTGAAGCTAAACAGCTTTACAGCTAAGCAGCTAAAAAGCTAAATACACTCACTTCGAACCAACCATTCTCGCCAGCAACGATTTCTTCCTGGCAGCGTTATTCCTGTGAATGATGTTCTTCTTCGCAGCCGTATCAATCGCCTTCTGGACCTTTGGCATCAGGGCCTTGGCTTCGGCGATCTTCTTTGCCGTCACAAGATCGGTGAAGTTGCGGATCATCGTCTTCATCTGCGTCTTGAACGGCTGACGGAGCGCATTGCGCTTGATCGTCTGTCGTGCGGCTTTGATGGCGGAGGAGGTGATCGGCATAGTTCGATAGACTCACTACAAGTAGAGCTGGGAGAGCGTAGGGAGAAGGGGAGGGGATGTAAAGGGTTCCCTGTAGAGCAAAACGAAGTGCAGGATAATGCTATATTTGATTAAAATATCATTTTATGTTATAATAATTATCGATATAATAAACATTATGAGCGAATTCGATGAACAAAATTTGGAACCACCTGCAAATAGGGTACTCCATGCACCTGAATTTTTGACCCAAATAGATGAACAGTCCCGTGCCTTGTTTCTCGGTCTTGTTAATCAAAGAATTATTCACGCGCTACTCTTAGAAAATAAAGGTGTTCCTGATGGATTGTATGCATCTCTTCAATATGAAAATGGATATTTATATTGGGCCACAGGGGTGAATTTTCCTAAACTAAAAGTGTTTGCGCCTAAAACAACTATAGCCTGGAAAGCAATACAAGACGTGATGGCTGATTTGTGCTTAGCAGTAGATTTACCCTCATATGACAAAGGACAACTGAATAGCGGAGTCGAAGCGCTTACTAGTACTGAGCCTCAATATCTTGCGCATATTAATCACAGAGCAATCGCGCAACGATTACGTGATGCCTTGATTCTTATAAATGATCATGGAACAACACGAATTCTCCCTGATTTACTCTCTCGACAAAGACAAAAGGCTGCTGATCTATTAGGGCACACAGAACCGAATGGTGCACTAAAAGCAGAAATCGTTAATCTACTGGCAGTGCAACCGAATGACGTTATCACACATCTTGGAGGATTTTTACCAAGTTACCAAGCTGATTCTCTCGTACTTTTCGATAAACAGGTCCCCGATCCTGTTAAAGCCTATTATCATGAAACGTATGGTGTAGACATTTTAAATAAAGAACAATTGTGTCGTTACAGAGTATTGAGAGTAAAAAAAGAAGTACCTGCACCAAATTCAGATTTTATTTTTTGGTATGACAATATTGATGGAACGCTTATTTTTAAATCTGCATTGTAGAAGAATTGGAGGTGGTTTAGCTTTCAAAGTGTGAATCCAAAATTGCACAAAATCCTATCCATAGCCTCATCTCCAGCCCTTTCGCCGCCCTTAATCATTAAGAAAAGAGCGGTAGCACCGGCCTCCCCGCGCCGCTAAACTCCCACCATGTGTGGAATCTTCGGATACGTGGGAAAGCGCACCGACGCCGGCGTGATCGCCATCGAGGGGCTCAAGAACCTGGAATACCGGGGATATGACTCGTGGGGGATCGCCTGCAAGAACGGAAGCGAATTGCACGTCAAAAAAGACATCGGGCCGATCGGGGAGATCGATAGCCAGGAGTTCACTGCTCCCTGCTCTCTCAGTATCGCCCACACGCGTTGGGCAACACATGGAGGAGTGACGCAGCGCAACGCCCACCCGCACCTGAGCGAGGATCGCAATATCGCCGTCGTCCATAACGGCATCGTCGAAAACTATCTGGAGCTGCGCAAAGACCTCAAAGCAAAAGGACACACGTTCCAATCCGAGACTGACACCGAAGTGATCCCGCACCTTATAGAAGAGGAGCTGAAGAAGACTGGCGACTTCGCCGAGGCCGTCCGTGCCGCATGTCTGCACTTTGAAGGTCGCTATGCGATCCTCGCGCTGCACACCCAGTCCAATATGTTGGTTGCTGCTCGGACCGGATCACCCCTCATTGTTGGAGTAGAGAAGGGGAGCGGGTACTTCATCGCTTCGGATATCCCCGCGTTCATGAAGCACACCCGCACCGTTCAGTATCTGGATGACGGCGAGATGGTTGCCACCGATGGAAAGTCGATCACCTTCAGCGACATCAAAACCGGCGAGACGCGCCCCAAGCGCGAGATTCCGATCACGTATCACATCGAACAGGCACAGAAGGGCGACTTCGAGCACTTCATGCTCAAGGAGATCATGGACCAGAAGGACAGTGTCGCGCGCGCGGTGAATCAAGATGAAGGGGAAATCAGAACGATTGCAGAAGCGATTCGTCGTGCGAAGGGGACGTTCCTCGTCGGCTGCGGCACGGCGGCAAAGGCCTGCATGGCCGCGGAGTACTTCTTCTCCGTCGTGGCCGAGCATCACGTGAACTTTGCGCATGCGAGCGAATTCAAACTCTTCCATCACTTCCTCAAACCCGAAAGTCTTGTGATCGTCGTCAGCCAGAGCGGGGAGACGGCCGATGTGCTGGAGGCCATACGCGTCGCGCGCGATAAAGGAGCAAAAGTTCTCGCGATCGTGAACGTGGAAGGCTCCACCATCGACCGCGAAGCCGATTACACGCTCCTCATCAACGCCGGCCCGGAGCGCGCGGTTGCATCCACAAAGGCACTCACCGGCCAGCTCGCGGTGCTGCTGCTGATTGCGTACGCCCTCGCCGAGCGGCTCAAGGAAGGAAAGACGCTGCTCCTGGAAACAGCCGCAGCGATCAACGATATGTTGAACCCCCGGTTCGTCGAACGCCTGGAGACACTCGCGGAGAAAATTCACGAAGAGGAAAACCTCTTCATCATCGGCAAAGGCTGGAACTATCCGATGGCCCTCGAGAGCGCGATCAAGATTCAGGAAGTGAGCTACGTGCACGCGGAAGGATTTGCCGCGGGTGAGTTGAAGCACGGACCGATTGCCCTGATCGAGAAGGGGAGTCCGTGCATCGTCCTGACCGGCAATGACGAAGTGCTCCTGGATATCCTCAGTAACGCGCAGGAGCTCAAAGCCCGCGGCGCGATGATCATCGGCATCGGACCCAAGCGCCACGATGTGTTTGACGAATGGATCAAGGCACCGGAAGCCAGCACCGCGCAGGCGATCATGAACATCATCCCGATCCAGGTGCTCGCGTACTTCCTGGCGGTGAAGAGAGGGAAGAATCCGGATATGCCACGCAACCTGGCGAAGTCAGTCACTGTAAAATGAAATCATGGAGCTTGACTAAATATATTAAAAGATTAAATATAGCATTATGGTAAAATCGGAAGCTCAGCTTGGTCAATTATTGGTGGCTGTATCTCTTCTTGAACAGGCGAAAGTTCTAGAAGCTTCAGAAGCCGAAAAGGCTCGGGAACGCATAACTGATCTAAGCAAAAAAATAGCAAAACTGTCTCAAAGAACATTAGCAGCAGCGGGAAGAAGACGTGGTCCGCAACCTTTCTTAGAATCATTAGCTGATGACGCACCTATATTCAAAGTCCTCCAAAAAGGAACACTGAGACGTTTGAGCAATAGAAAAGGCAAACTCCTGATGCTGTTGTTCAACAATCAACAAAGAGTAGTGACCCAAAAAGAACTATCCATGGAAGGATGGGGCAAAGAAAATGCAAAAAATTCGTTGAATGCTCGGATCACAGAGCTTCGGAATGTTGTTGAGCCCTACATCGTCATCGATGCAGTTCGCAATGATGGATTTCAGTTGAGAGTTGTGAGTAATGAGCCTGCCGTGGAAGAAAAACCTCAGTAGAACCAAGTCATGCCGGCGAAATCCCATAGTATTTAAACTGGAACGCTCGAAGCACCTGAAGCTTGCGTCCAACGTTTCGGATTTTCCATGATATAGCGCCGAACACCATCCAAATCGTGAGAACGGATAATGCGATCGTAATAATTGCGTTGCCAAAATTGTTGACCAGAAACACCCTGAAGATCATTCACTCGATGGGTAACGGCGGATTTAAACGACCGGATGATTGCACCTAACGAATGTGGCTCTGGTCCGTGAGGCATTGCATTCCCATTCGGGAATGTAGGGGCCGAGCATGCTCGGCCCCTACCGTTGAACCCGACATTTTTGCTAGGGGCGTTGCATGCAACGCCCCTACATGCCCGCATCGGAAGGATTTCCACAATCCCATGCATGTGATCCGGCATAATGACAAACGCGTCGAGGGCAACCCACGGAAAATGATCGGGTATGACCCGCCAACATTCATCTGCAATGATGCCGTACGCGTTGAGAATCATTTCTCCTCGTTGCACATTGCCGAACACGTCTCCCGTTTTTGCCGTGCAAATGGTCACAAAATACATGCCAGGCTCCGCGTAATCTCTCCCACGCAACCGAATCGACCGCCGATGGTGAATGTTCTCAATATTGCGATGCATACCGTGAGCGTATGCATGAATAATCGAAGGTCGAGACTTCTCAGAACATTTTCTTTTAACGATGATGAATTTTCCTTATCAGAAAGCCATCTTTGACGTTCCACGCCCCCGTGGAACATTCCTACTTCTCATCCGGCGGAATTCCGTAATACTTGAACAAGAACGCCGAGATTTCTTTAAAGACCGGGGCGGCCGCCGTGGCGCCGTGGATGACGTTCTTGGGTCGGTCGATTTTGACGAGGATGACGAACTTGGGGTGGTCGACGGGAGCGAAGCCGGCGTAAGTCGCGACGGTCGAGCCCGTGCCTGTTTCGTACTTGCCGCCGGGACCGGCGATCTGACTGGTGCCGGTTTTGCCGGCGATCCGATACCCCTTGTTCTTGCCCGACTTCGCAAACCCTTTTGTACCGGAACTGATCAGCATCGCCGTGATCGTTTCGGACGTCTGGCGGGTAATGACTTGCTCCAGCACTCTCGGCTGCGTCACGTCGGCCGATCCGTCGGGGTGCACCACCGAATCGATAATGATCGGTTTGAGCAGCCTGCCGCCGTTTGCCAGCGCCGACCACGCGGTGATCACCTGGAGCGGCGTCGCGGAAAGTCCCTGGCCGAACGCCGTGGTGGCCAAAAGCGTCCTGGACCATTCGCGCCAGGGGCGCATTTCGCCGGGGAGCTCGTCTTCGAGCTCAATGCCGATGATCTTTCCGAAGCCGAAGCGATCGAGCGCGCCGTGGAAGAGCTTGGCGCCAAGTTTGAACGAGACGCTCGTCATGCAGGTGTTGATCGAGAGCTCGAGGCAGTTGGTCATGGTGACTTTGCCGTAATGGTGAAAGTCGTTGTTGTTGATCTTGTACTCATCGACGAGCACCGGGCCGGTGTCGTCGTAGGTATCGGTCGGCGTCACCTCGCCCTGGTCGATCGCGATGGCCATCGTGATCGGTTTGAGAACGGAGCCCGGTTCGTAGATTTCCTGGACCGTACGGTTGAGGTAGGCGCCGAGACCGATATTGTTTTTGTACTTCATCCACACCGCGGGGTCCTTGGTGGGGAAAATTTCGCGGCGTAGATATTCGCCGATCAAAAGGTAGTAGCGCGCAAGGTCGTGCAGGTCGTATTTCTTTTCGAGTTCCTCGAGAGGCTTGCGGATCTTTTCGCTCATCAGCGATCGGCCCGACGCGGTGAAGACGCCGTCGATGTAATCGCGGACAACGCGGGTGTTGCTCTCGGGATCGAAAATTTCGACGACGATTTTTTTACGGCCTTCGGGACTGATGGGAATCGGCTCCTTCATGGAGACGTCGGCGTACTTGTTGCTGTCGAACAGCGGCGCGTTGACCATCGCGAGAATGCGGCCGGAGAACGGATCCATCACGATCGCCTGGCCGCTGTCGGCCTGGTAGCGGTCGACCGCCGCCTGGAGGGTGGTTTCGAGCTGCTTCTGGATCGTGCGGTCGATTGTCAGAACCACAGTATCGCCGTCCTTGGGGTCGCGGATGGTCTGCCCGGCACCGAGGATTTGGTTTTTGCTGACATCGCTCACGGTCGTGATGAGCCCTTCCAGTCCGCGAAGTTGCGGATCGAATGTCCGCTCCACCCCATACTGCGGCTCCTGCTTGGTGTTGAGGAATCCGATCACATGCGACGCGAGTGTTGTATCGGGGTAAAAGCGCCAGTGCTCGGAAATCAGTGCGACGCTGCGCAGTGGATACTGGAGCTCCGCACCACTCTCCTTTTTCTTCTCGTTCTTGAGACGGTCGAGCGTTTCCTTCGCCGACGCCGCTTTCGCCTGGAGGATCTGGAGCGACAGTGACCGCGGGACACGCCGCAGAATCGGGACGTAGCGCAGTTCGCGGGACCGCAGCGACTCGGCAACGACATTCACGTCGCTGCCAAGAATCTGCGCGAGCTTGCGGGCAAACGAATCAATGAGCGCCTGATTCATCTCTTCGGGATTCGCATAGATCAGGTTCTGCTCGACCGAGACCTGGACACCCGGCACATGCAGATCGGCGACCTCCTGCATCTCGATTTTCGACGCGCCGTACTTGAGAGGGGCGAATGTGACTTTCTTCTGCGAGATGCGCCGCTCAATGTCGGCAGTCAGCTCATCGCGTGCTTGTGTGAGGGTCGGAAGTGGCAGGAGTTGCGGAGGCAGCGGCGCGCCCACGGGGAGCGGCTCAAGCAGTGCGCCGGATCCCAAAATTCGCTGCCGTGTGAGCGGATCGAACGCCGACGCATAAAAGGGGATGAACTCACGCGCGCAGGTTTCCCGCCCGTGCGAGCAGTCGTCATGGACAGTGTCGGTCAAAATGAGCGTACTCAACGTGCGGGCGACAAAGAGGGGATCATCGGTGATCAGCGGATCGACGTAGAGCAGATCGAGCGTCACATTGGTCGCGAGAATGTTGAGTTCACCCGTGCGGCTGTCGCGCGCAAGGATTTCGCCGCGCTTCGCGGGGAGCCGCACGCCGCCGAAGTGCTGACGCTGGGCCTCAGAGCGAAACTCGTTTCCACGGATGATCTGGAGCTCCAGTAACCGCGCGACGATGATCAGCAGGGCAATCAGAAATGCGCCGTACACGATAATCATCCGCTGGTGCAGGGAGCGGCGTTTCTGGGTTTCGGACGATGTTCTGTGGGGGTTGAAGGCCATGCGGAGGCCTCGGACGGAGGCACTGCAGAATACCATGGCGGCAATGAAAATTTGTTAATTGGTTCACTGGTTCATTGGTAATGAACGCGCTCCAATCAACTAATTAACCAGTTAACGAGCATGGCTTTTTCTGCTATAATAAGAGGAATGCCCCAGATCGACTTCACCAAGCTCGACGGAGAACATCTGCTGACAGCACTGCAGGAGGAAGCCGCCCTGCAGCACGTGTCCGACCTTCACCTTTCGCCGCAAAAAGACGGGGTGCGGCTCGAATGGCGTCTCCACGGAATTCTTCTGACGCTCGCGATGGTCCCCAATACCGTGTACGTGGATTTACTGCGGCGCGTAAAGTTCTTAAGCAAACTCAAGCTGAACATCACCAACATTCCACAGGATGGACAGTACACGTTCGCGTCGCAGAATCGGATGATCAATGTTCGTGTCGCGACTCTTCCCTCACGCTTCGGTGAAGCGATTACGCTGCGTCTGCTTGATCCCGAGCATGGGATCCGGCCGCTGCAAGAAATTGGTTTTCCGGAATCGATCGTCAAGACGCTCAAGGAACTGGTGGAGGTTCCAAACGGCCTCATCCTCGTCACCGGCCCGACGGGATCCGGGAAAACGACGACGCTGTACGCGCTCCTTAACACGATCATCGGCAAAGAGCGCAATATCATCACGCTCGAAGATCCGGTGGAGTACGAACTACCCGGCATCATCCAGAGCCAGATCGATACCGATCACGACTTCACGTTCGCCTCGGGCCTGCGCAGCATCCTTCGCCATGACCCGGACGTCATCCTCGTGGGCGAAATCCGCGACCTGGAGACCGCACAGACGGCAATCAATGCCGCACTGACCGGCCACCTTGTGCTTTCGACGCTGCACACGAACTCCGCCGTCGAAGCGATCCCGCGGCTTCTCTCGATGGGTGTAAGCCCCTACACGTTTGCACCGGCCCTCCGCGCGGTGCTCGCACAACGGCTCGTGCGCACGCTCACGCCTGAATGCAAATCGGGCTCCAAAGCATGCGACCCCGGCGCACATAGCACGTACGGCGGCCAGATGGCGCTCCCGGAACTCCTGATGGTCACACCGGCGATTGAACAGCTGGTACTGAATCTCTCGGATGCCTCGGTCATCGAGACGCAGGCCAAAAAAGAGGGATTCAAGACGATGAAGGAGTGGGGGGAGGAGGCGGTGAAGGGGAAGAAGACGACGAGGGAGGAAGTTGCGCGGGTGACGGGATGAAGACGAGGATTATTGGCCAGTCCCATTCTCTTGCAGAATCGTGATGCCCTGCGCATCGATCACTTCTTTCTTGAGTTCGTCTGCGACAATGCGTCTCAACTGAAGCGCATGCTTCGATGATTCTGCCTGCTCGCTCAAATTGAGAATATTCGCCGCTTGTCGAACAGCAATCGTGCACAGTGAGCCGATAATCATCTCCCAAATTGTCTTCTGTTGCAGAGATTCAAGTTCTCCGAGGAGTATTGCTGTATCCGAATGCTTGTACACCGTCTCCAAGTCGATATTTTGCAACGTCGGCCCTTCATCGTCATCTTGCTGTGCAGCGATTCTCGATACCAGGACGAGATGAATACGGTCTCTACTCGTATCCACGAGTTTGGCAGCGATGTCCGAAAGCATATTGGCCATTTCCGCTGGAACAACTTCATGACCTTCTTCGTGGAAACCTCGCGCCATCTTTTTCGCCTGAGGGGAATCTTCAGTCGCTGCGTCGTCGATCGCTTCAGCCGCTTCCGGCAAGAATGTCCGCTGAAACTCCGCACAGTCATGCTCCCACGCTCGAAGATCGATCGGTATCTCTTTTGCCGATTCTTTGAGCTCACTACGAGATAGGGGCATAGCAAAGCAGCATACTCCACTTCACAAGACCTTGCCCTTGCCCCCGTTCACTCCGTAGTATGATGTACTTCCATGTATCTCCGTCCCCGCCACCGGCGCGGCGCGTATCCGCTCGCGCAAGAACATTCACTCCCGCGGTGGCTGCGGCTCCTGCTCGTCCTCGGAGCACTGTTCTTCGTGAGCTACCTTCTCTGGACCTTGTTTTTGCGACTGCTCGGCGTGTCGTTCTCGACCGAACGCGCCGGGGCGTTTTTGGCGGTGGAAGAGCGGGGCACGGTGAGCATCTCGATTGATGGCAAGCAGCAGCATGCCGAGAACGGCATGATGGTGTTCCCCGGCGAGAGCGTCAGTACGGGGCCGAATGCTCACGCATCACTGCAGTTTTTCGACGGATCCCGGGTGCGACTCAATGACGGAACGACACTCGCCATCACCGAGAGTGGACGCGGCAGCAGGAGTTCACGCATCACGCTCGATCTGCAGCAAGGCAATCTGTGGGTCGCCACCGCAGGGCCTAAAAGCTACACCGGAAGTGTCGCGTGGACGGTCACGTCACCGACACTCGAGTTTTCCGTTTCAGCAGGAACAGAAGCCGAACTTTCGCCGACATCCGTGACGGTCTTCAGCAGCGACAGCGACGGCATCGGCGTGACTCTCTCCGGCCATGACCCCTTCGTGATCAGCGAAGGCCAGCAGTGGCTGCTGCCGGCAAACGCGCAGGTCAACGACGTCTACGCTTATCGGTCGCCGATCGATCCGCTCGCGTCACGATCGGCATTCGTGACCGACAGCCGCACGCTGCTCCTCGCCGCACGACCGGGAACATCCCGCTCCTCGGCATCTCCGTCGGCGGGAGAAAACGGCGAGATTCTGACGATCACCGCACCGGAGAACCGCACCACTCTCACCACCCCAACCATCATGGTCCGTGGCACGGTCGGCGCCAGCGTCACGCGCATCATGGTCAACGGCTACCCCGCGCTGCTCGATACGGTCAAACGAACGTTCGCGCAGGAAGTGGCACCACCGGATGGGCAGGTCGACTTTGATATCACCGTCCAGGCGCTCGATGACGGTCGCATCGTGCTGGCCGAAGCGCATCGCACGGTCAAGCGCGCGCCACCCGCACCACTCGCTGCCCCCACCATCACCACCCCGGCGCACGCGGGGGATGTGTACCGCACACACGCCGAGGAGTTGATTTTGCGTGGCGGAGCGCCTGCGGGAACGCAGGGGGTGATGGTCAACGATTACAAGCTGCAACTTTTTGAGCCGACGAAAGGGGAGTGGAGCTACGTGGCAAGCCTGCGCCTGCGCAACATGGTGGAAGGCAGCAACGTCTACGACGTCTTCGCGCTCGACGCTGCCGGCAAAAAGAGCCCCGCCGCGCGCCTGACGATCATCCAAGGTGGAGAGGGTGGCGACGGCGTCGTCAGCACGGGCTCCTCCAGCGCTGCGTCAACAGCACCGGGAACACTCCCCAGCAACGCTCCGCTCCTCCCGGGCTCCCTCAAAATTGAGCTGCCCACTGCCGGCACCTCGCACACCGAAACCGGCACGGGGTTCCTCTTGATCGGCGCCACATCGCCACAGACCGCGACAATCTCGGTCAACGACTACACGCTGCAGCTCTACAAACCGGGCAAGCCGGTCTGGAACTACATCGTCGACGTGGCGATCAACAATCTCCGCAAAGGCAAGAACACGTACAAGATCGTCGCGCGGAACAAGGCGGGGGAGATCTTGGATACGCTGACGTATACGGTGGAGTATCAACCGAAGTGATCCCTCGTACGCTCGCCTGCGGGCGAGCTACTCGGGATGACAACACGCTTTTTGAAGCAACGCCTCGATACGCTCCGCTGCTGCGGAGCTACTCGGCGACACTCGTTAAGAGAAGGGCTCCGAGTAGAAAACCGCCGAGCGGTTTTCGTAACGAGGAGCTCCTGATTCATTCGGTTGTCATCCCGAGTAGAAATCGCCGCAGCGATTTCGTACGAGGGATGAACGAGGGACAACACCCCTATTGTTTCCATTCAATCCCCGCCGCCTCTATCGCTCGCAACAACGTCTGCGGCGCTGGCGCCATTACCGCATGCTCTTTCTGATCCTCTGGCGACGTGAATGTAAGCTTCCACGCGTGCAGACAGACGCTGCGGATATCGAATTCCTGCGTCAGCCGTTCACTGAGCGCGTTCACATACGCACTGTCCCCAAGCACCGGATGACCGATGGAATGGAGGTGCACGCGGATTTGGTGCGTCCGCCCGGTATGCAGATCGCACTCGAGCAGCGCGACCCCTGAGCCGGCCGAAGGGGTCGATGACGCGATGACTCTGTATGTCGTCTGCGCCTCGCGGCTGGTGAACGACGCATTCACCGACATCTTCGTGCGGTTGCCGACGCTCCTGCCAATCGGTGCGTCGACCGTCGCCGTGGCAAGCTCCGGGACGCCGGCGACGAGTGCAAGGTACGTCTTCTGGACGGTCCGGGTTTCAAATTGCTGCTGCAGAAACAGGTGCGCTGCCGGCGTCTTCGCAATCAAGAGACACCCCGTCGTATCTTTATCGAGACGGTGGACCAGAACGGATTCTCCGGAGAAGGGGAGTCCCTTTTTCTTGTACAGATAGGCAATGCCGTGCAGGAGTGTTTTCTCCCCAGCCATCATTCCCGCACCCGGATGCACGGCAATGCCGGCAGGTTTGTTGATCACGAAGCAGGCGGCGTCTTCGTACAGGACCGTGAGTTTCAGGTCACACGGATCAATCTCTGATTCTTTTTCCTCACCGAGTGACTCCAGACTCACTTTGTCCCCCTCCTGCACCCGGTGTGCCGCTTTGGTGACGACATCGTCGTTCACCATGACCAGCCCATCCTCAATTGCCTTCTGCGCTTTGGCGCGGCTGAGCATGCGCCCGTCACTGCCGAGGAACGCATCGAGTCTGTCCGGAAGGGCAACGATCCAGGAGGGCATGCAGTGATTCTACGCTGAAAATGGACGCTGCGGTGGCCGTTGCTGACTCAATTTTTTCGTTTATAATCTAAATCAGATCAGTGGAGGATTCATCTTCATCATCAGGTGAAGAGGCCGAAACCTCTGCTGATTCAGCCCCCCAGAGGCGCGCGTCTTATTGCGCCTCTGGGATTTTTTGAAATGCTATACACTAATCCCAATGGCCCCCTCTGACCTCCTCACTCGCGCCGTCGCCGACGTTGTTCCGCGCGATCTTGCCGAGGAAAAATTGAAGTCCGGGCAGCCGCTGCGCCTGTACCTGGGCATCGATCCGACCGGTGCGAAGCTCCATCTGGGTCACTCCGTCCCGTTGCGGAAGCTCAAAGCCTTCGCGGACGCCGGGCATCACGTGATCTTCCTGATCGGCAGCTTTACCGCGATGATCGGAGATCCCTCCGGCCGCGATACGCTGCGTGAACCGCTCACACGCGAGCAGGTGATGAAGAACTTCGAGACCTACAAAGCGCAGGCGGCCAAGATTCTCGACTTCGACAAAATCGAACTTCGATACAACCACGAATGGCATGGGCAGCTCAAGTTTGAAGATCTGCTGCGGATTTCATCGCACTTTACCGTGCAGCAGATGCTGCAACGCGACATGTTCAAAGAACGGATGAAGCGCGGCGAGGATCTGAGCCCCAACGAATTCTTCTACCCCCTCATGCAGGGCTACGACTCCGTGATGCTGGATGTCGACTGCGAGATCGGCGGCAATGATCAGCTCTTCAACATGCTCTGCGGCCGCGCGCTCCAGAAGGCCTACGGCAAGCGCAACAAGTTCGTTCTCACGACCAAACTGATCGACGGCACTGATGGCCGCAAGATGAGTAAAACCTACGATAACTGCATCTGGTTGGAGGATTCGGCGAAGGATATGTACGGCAAACTGATGAGCGTGAAAGACGAGCTGATCGTGCCGTACCTGGAGTGCGTGACCGAATTACCGATGGCTGAAATCAAAGAGATTGAGAAATCACTCAAAGGAAAATCAAATCCGAAGGACGCGAAGATGCGCCTCGCGCGTGAAGTCGTCACGCTCTATCACGGCAAATCCGCGGCTGATGATTCCGAAAAAGAATTCACGAATATTTTCAGCGATCACGGCGTCCCGGACGACATCAAAGAAGTGAAAGCACAGAAGGGGAGTGGTCTGGTTGACCTGATGGTGAAAGAGAAACTGGCGCCGTCAAAATCAGAAGCGAAGAGGTTGATCGAACAGGGCGGAGTCCATCTGAACGACAAAAAAGTGACTTCGATTGAGGCGAAGGTGGAACAGGGGATTCTGAAGGTGGGGAAGAGGAAGTTTGTGAAGATAACACTTGCATAAACAGCAAAATTATCTGCTATTATATATTCATGGATGCTTGGCAACAGGCCGAAAAAATGGCTCCCCGAATTAAGAAAAGAGGATTTGATGATCTTGTTATGGTTAATCTCCGGAGCGGGCAACAAATTCCGGAAGTCGTTTTTCCCATTCAAAATGCTTTAGATGAAATACTCAAACACGATATTTTCGTTACGGCGGTACCCATTCAAGATCCGATAGAATCGATTCGACTGAGGTTTCATAAAGGACGGGAACTGGTACGCTGAATATCTCACAATCTTACTTCCCATTGATCAATGCCATCGAAGAAGCCCACCCCCACCACGCTCATCACCTATTTCTGTTCCCGCTGCACCTGGGACTTTGCGCGGTCGGATCTTGATGCGCCCACGTGCACGATGTGCTGCAAGGGCGACCGTCTCACCGAGATGAAGCGCGAACCAATCACGCCGCAGGCGATTGAGGAGGGGATGATGCGATCCATGGATCGTTTGATGACGGGACTGCGGGGCGCGTATGAATCGGGGAAAAAACAGGGGATTGCCGATGACGACGAAATCCTGCTGCTCGAAGCGATGGTGAAGGCGAAGAACCTGCAGGAGCATGTGGAGAGGGCGTTCGGGACACGAGTGAACAAACGGCCCCACCTTCGCCGAGGCTTCGGTGGGCAAGCCCGGATTCACGGGATTTCGATGTCACTCTAAAATCCTCTCAGCGCTAATACCCCGACCCCGGCGTCGTCGTATTCGACGGCGGCAGATTCACATCACCTTCGACCGTGATATTCGTCGGCTGATCGGCGGGAACCGCTGCACGGAAGAGATTGCCGTTGTACGCGAGGAATCCGAGAACCGCCATGATGGCGATAATCAGGAAGACTGCGACCATCATGGTCATGCTCGCGCTGGCGGCGCTGTCATCGTGGACATAGTGAACGTCAGCCATAGAAAAAGGTGGGAAGGAATGCCACTAAGACGTTCGTAGCAGGGGATTCTTACGGCCCCTTCGCTACGCTCAGGATGACAAACCTGAATCAATGCTTCTTTCCGTGAAACTTCCTATGGACCTCCTTCAGTTGGGGATTGGTCACATGGGTGTAGATCTGGGTGGTTCCGAGGTCTTTGTGGCCGAGCATTTCCTGCACGGACCGCAGATCGGCGCCATTCTGGAGCAGATTCGTCGCAAAGGAGTGACGGAGTGTGTGCGGCGAGGGGTCGCTGACGATCCCCGCCTCCCGCGCGTATTTTTTCACCATTTTGTAGATGCCGTTACTCGAAATCCGGAACTCGTCGCCCGGCGGCATCGCAGTCGATGCTTTTTGGTGATTGCGGACAAACAGGGGACTGAGATGATCCAAACGGCAGTCGATGTATTCCCGGAGGGCATCGGCCGCCCGGTCACTCACAAAGACCACCCGGATCTTCCCCCGCTTTCCACGGACGGAGATCTCCCGCGTATCGTAATTGAGATCTTTTCGGTTGAGGCCCCGCAGCTCCGCGAGACGCAGGCCGGTCGAGAAGAACAGGTGCAGGATCGCAGCGTCGCGCTTCCCCTCCTTTGTGGACGTATTCGGAGCCGTCAGGAGGCGTTCCAGTTCATCGGTGAACATCACCTTTACCTTCCGGGACTCTTCCTTGAGACGCGTGACCCGGTCCGGCGGGTAGACGTCCATCTCTTCTTCACGAATCAAATACTTGAGGAATGCCCGCAGGATCGTCAGATGGTGGTTTTTCGAGCGTACCGTGAGCTCTTTGCCGCTCCTGGCCCGAAACGAGTGCAAGGCGGACTTGTAGACCCGGATGGAGCTCTTATCGAACCTGCGCGGGTCATCGATGTCGGAGAGTGTTGAAAGGAGTTTTAAACTCTCGCGATACGCTTTGATCGTAAGCGCGGATTTGTTTTCCTCCGCTTTGAGGAAGGTAAGATAACGCTCGATTGCCTTGGCCAGCGGTGTATCCACTGATGTCGTCGCCATGTGCATGATCAGGATAATCCTGGGTGAGGGGAGGGGCCCTTCGGCAAGCTCAGGGCAAGTTTTCCACAGTTGTTACTAGTCAAGATAATGCATTTTATCTTGATAATGAAGAGAGCACAAGCAAATCGATGCCTATGGCTTCCCGTAGCAGATTTCTGAAGGTGAACAACTTCGAATCAATCTCGATAGCAGAGTATGTGGAGAGCGATATTCCCTGCAGATGCGCCTGCAATTCGATCCGCGCCAGATGGTATCCGTCACTGATCGCGACAATCGACTTACAGCCGGATGTCAAGGGGCGGGTGTACAGCAGATTCTCCCAGGTGCTCCGTGAACGATCTTCAACCGTCATGTCCCCACGGGGAATTCCCAGTGACTGCGCATATTCCCCCATCACCTGTCCTTCACTTGTCCGGTTCCCCTCCCCTTTGCCCCCGGTGAGGAAGAGTTTTTTGAGATTCCCCTCCCGGTAGAGCTCTGCAGCCGCCGAGACCCGCCGACGAATTCCCGGCCCTGCAACCGCATTGATAACCTTTCCGTCCGCGTTGTACACGGGCCAAACAGCCGTGCCGAAAACGATGCCACACTCGGCAGGGAGCTTGGCGTTACCATCCATCCGGTCATAGACGTAGTAGACGGTGCATGCGTAGAAAATGACAATGGGCAAAGCGATCAGAATGCCACGACGAAACCAGCGGAAGACGAAACGCTTCATGAGAGAAGTATACAGTGAAGATCGCTCTCAGCGCATCTTCCCTTATACCAAAGACTTCCGAACCATAGCGAGCAGTGCTTCCTTGTCTTCTCCTTTCGAAAGTATCTGCGGCAGCGGATCAAACTTCATATTTTCCGCCATCCTCTGCAGTTTCTCCAGTTCTTCGTGTGACAGAACAATGACAGGGATTGTTTGATCCAATTTCTGAATTTCCTTCGCAAGAGTGAGGCCGTTCATATTGGGCATTTTAAAATCAGTGACGACGACATCCACTCTCGCTTTTATTTCATCCACTGCTCTGTGAATATTGGTTGAAATAAAAATACGCAGTGCCTCTGCCCCATCACTGGCCTGGTGAACACCGTAACCATTGGTTTCCAATAATTGGACGCGTGCCATACGCTGCCGTTTGCTGTCTTCTGCAACGAGAACTGTTTTTTGCAGTAAATCCATACATGTGGATTAAAGGTGTGAATTGTATTCCTTCTGCCTACTGCGGGGAAATAGTGATGTTACTTGGAATCTCCGGCAGCGCCGAGCTCCACGGCGGCCACAGACGGATATCGACGCGTTCGACTTCGGGGAAATTGCGCAGGATGCGTTGCGCATCATGGACCGGCAGCCCCGCAATCGCATCGCGCACCTTGCGCCCGAACTTCGCGCCTGTCGGCGTGAGCGGATCGATGACGAACTGCTCGGTCCCCGCGACATCGGCCGTGATCTTGAGCCAGTCGCCCGTGAACAGGTGCTTCTCGGTCTCGTCATCTCCGTATTCGATGATGATCACCTTATCGGGATCGATGTGGACGGATTCGGGGACCAGGCGCCTGCCTTCGCTGGTATGTGCCTGGAGCTCGCTGCTGTACGTCTCCTGGAGACCCTGCAAATTGTACGCGGGAACGGTGTAGACAAGCTCTCCTTCAATCGGCACCGAGATCACGGGCTGACCGAGAAACTCCGTCGGCAGAATGAAGCCGCTGTAGGTCGTTGAAATCACGTCATCTTTGGCGAGCAGCTCCAGCCTCGTTTTTGGATCCGCGCTGCGGAGCTGCCGCTCCTCCTCGATCAGCTGTTTTGCCGTGACGAGAAGTTCCTGCTGCAGGCGCTTGCGACCAGCATCGATATCCCTCTGCTGGAGCACCGTGCGCTGCGAGGTATCCCCTCCCGTCGCGGCCTTCTCGTTCTGCGTATAGACCAGCTTGCGCTCGTCTACCGGGAGGCCCGGAATCTCCCACTGCAGGCCCGCGGGAACGTTTCCCCGCTTGCCGATGATCTTCCCGTAGAGATCCACATGATCGGCGACGGAGGGCACGGTCACCCTGCCTCCGGGGGCAACGATCACCGGCGCGCCGAGCTTGAAGACCATGCCCGCCTGGTTGAGGAGCCGCGTCCCCGCCCTGAGCGAATACGTCTCAGTCGACTTGTTGATCACGGTCATCTCGACCTTCGCGTCGGTCCCCGTGAATTCGGGACTGATGTCGTCGAACGTGATGGATTTGCGGACACGGACGGTGAGCTTCTCCAGCGGCTGCACGCGCACTTTTTCAGAAAGCTGCAATTTCGCACCCGTCGCGACGAGCGTGACATTCATCGTCTGTGTCACAAGATCCGACCGCGGCCAGATCCGGACCTCGGCGGACGGCAGCAGACGGAAGATGACGAACGCGAACAGGCCGACACTGAGCAGGACCAGTACCCAGATGCGGACCTTCGGGACCGAGAGCAGTCCGACGGTCTGCAGACGCGACCGCCACTGCTGGCGCCAGAGGCTCGGCGAAAAGAACCGCAGTGCTTCGCCTACCTGCGGATGGCCCGCGAGCAGCGAGCGCAATTTACGCGTGCGGTCGATCACGCGGATGCCGTGCTTGCGCGCCCGTGCGACGACAATCGGCTCTTTGCTGGCCAGTCGCAGTCTGTAGCGGATTTTGGCCAGTTCCTCGAGGAACGGCCCACGCGCTTCTTCCTGCAGAAGATACGTGTTATCCGCGCTCGAGAGCACGACGATCATGTCGCCATCCGTTTCGCGGATGCGTCTGGCAAAGGCATTCCACGATTCTTCATCGGAACGCCAAAGGACAGTCAATTTCTGTTGCATAGGAAACACGGAAGCCGCGTCGGAAAAGAGAGTAGCGGAAGAAGGGCACCGACGGTACCGACGGGACCGAGGGGACCGACGTAGCGCAATAAAAAACGTGAGACCACCTCGGTAACTTCGGTGCCTTCGGTCCCTTCGGTCACCTCTTTAACGCTTCTATCGCCGGCAACTTCTTCCCACCGATGAACTCGAGCATCGCGCCCCCGCCTGTACTGACAAAACTGTACGCGTCGAGCGGATGGTTGTAGCGGATGTGGAAATCAATCGTGTCGCCGCCGCCGATCACCGAGTATGCGCCCTTCTTGGTCGCTTCCGCGACAGCCTCAGCAATGCGCTTGCTCGCGTGCGAGAAGCGGTTGATCTCGTAGAGTCCCAGCGGTCCGTTCCAGACGATCGTTTTGGCCTTCGCGATTGCTTCTTTATACCGCTCGATGGTGAGTTTTCCGATATCGAAGATACTCATATCGCCCTCGATGTCTTCGACGGGCAGGCACAGCTTCTCGGCGCCGTCCTTGGGCTCTGTGGCGACGATCACATCCCGCGGCACATGAATCACCGCACGGCCCTTCTTCTCCGATTCCAGCATGATCTCCTGCGCTTTCTCCACATGTTCCTGTTCATACTTTGATCCGCCGACGTCAAACCCCCGCGCCGCGATGAAGGTATTGGCGATACAGCCCCCCAGGAGAATCTCATCACCCTTGGTGAGGAAGTGCTGGATGATCGGCACTTTCGTTTCCATTTTTGCGCCACTGACGATCAGTACGAGCGGCTTCTTTGGATCTTCGACGACATGCGACAGCGAATCGATCTCCTTCTGAAGCTGGAGTCCGGCAAAGGAGGGAAGAAGTCTCGCGAGTGCCACCATGCTCGCGTGATTGCGATGACAGTTCGTGAACGCATCGTTGACATACACGTCGCCGAGTTTTGCGAGATCTTTTGCGAGCTCCGGATCATTTTTCTCTTCACCAGGTTCATACCGCAGATTTTCGAGGAAGAGCACCTCGCCGGGCTTCACTGCTTTCGCCGCAGCCTCCGCAACCGGCCCTCGGCAGGACGCTGCAAATGCGACTGTCGTACCGAGCAGTTTTTCGAGAACAGGCACAATCGGCTTCTGACTGAATTCAGGGAGCGGCTTGCCCTTGGGACGTCCCTGGTGGCTGAGGATGATGAGCGACGCTCCGCCCGTAAGGATATGGCGCATTGTCGGGAGCAATGCTTCGATGCGTTCCGTATCCATCACTTTCCCATTTTCAATGCTCACGTCAAATCCGGCGCGCAGCAGCACGCGTTTTCCCTTGAGTGACGCTTCGGTGAGTGAATGAATCTTCCCTGCAGTCATGACCCGACTATAAAGCATGAAGCATGGTCGACACAAAACTTGTATGATTGATCCCGTGTCAACTCCCCTGCTGATCACTCCCCTATTGGCATTCGGGATCTCGGTGATAGTGCATGCCGTCGCGTTGCAGGTTTTTCCACGCGTGGGTCTGCTCGATTTTCCCGAGCGCTACGGACTCTCCCGAACCCCAATCCCCTACCCCACAGGCATTCTCGCCGTTGCAGCCTTTCTGTTGCTCCTCAGCATTCGCTCAGAATTTTCGACCGAAAACACGTCGCTGATGGCAGGAATTCTGATCCTCGCAACGACAAGTTTCATCGACGACCGCGCTCCTCTCTCTCCGATTCTGCGCTTCTCTGTTCAGGCTTTCGTGGCGATTCTCCTGGTCTCGGGCGGCATTCGCATTGATGCCGTGACCAATCCCCTGCCGGGCGTCCTCAGTGACGCCTCCAGCCTCGTTCTGAGTAGCGGTTGGGCGCTCGCGTTGAGCGCAGTCTTCACCGTCGTGTGGCTGCTCTTCACAATCAACGCACTCAACTGGTTCGACGGCATTCCCGGACAGGTGAGCATGCTCAGCGTCATCGCGTTTCTGACGATCGGCTTCCTGGCCGTGAGTGATCGTGTAAATCAGCCGTCACTCGCGCTACTCGCATTCATCCTTGCGGGAATCGCTCTCGGTGCCCTGCTGTTTGATTTTCCCCCGCCCAAACTCCTGATGGGCGACACGGGCGCGATGTTCTTTGGGCTCATGATCGGCGTGCTCACCATCTCGTCCGGAGGCAAAGTGGCGACGGCGTTCCTCGTCCTTGGCGTGCCGCTGATCGACGTGCTCTTTGTGATCGTCCGGCGGCTGCGTAGCGGCCAGGCACCGTGGAAGGGCAACGCGACCGACCAGCATCTGCATCACCGGCTCCTCAACAAAGGCTTCTCGCCCCGCCAGGTGATCCTCCTCACCGCGGCTATCGGCGCTGCCTTCGGCATCACCGCGCTGTTCCTCAGTACGGGAGGGAAGGTGATCGCGGGGGTTCTCTTGTTCCTCGTGATGGTGGGACTATCTTGGTATTCGGAAAAAAAATGACTATGCGCCACCACCTCATCATCTACGTTCCTCTGACACATGCACAGGCAGTCCGCGTCGCTCTCGCTTCCAGCGGAACAGGCCGCATCGGCAACTACGACAGCTGCTCCTTTAGCTGCCGGGGCATCGGCCGCTTCCGGCCCTTGAAGGGAGCGGAGCCGCATATCGGCTCCGTGGGGAAGATTGAAGAAGTGGAGGAAGAACGGATCGAAGTCGTCATTCCCGACGGCGTGGACCTGATTGCTCTTCTGAAAGCCGTCAGAAAAGCTCATCCGTATGAGGAGCCGGCGATTCACATTCTGCCGATGGTCGAGGAACCATGATGATTACTTGAAGACATCCTTTATCGCACGTACTTCATCGGCTGGCTCATCGAACCGGTCAGTTCTTCGCGGACCACCACCGTCTGCCCTTCGTGCGGAAGAATCTTCGCACGGTAGACGCCGTTCTTGAACGAGGAGAATGGAACGTCCTGCGGGTCGAAATCCGCGCGTCCGAAGGCTGTGGAGAGATGGATCTTCCCGTCACCCGTCACCGGCGTTTGAATCGTGTCACCGGCCGCATCGAGCAGTGTGATGGTGAGCGTCTGCCAGCCGCGATCCTGGAACGAACCGCTATGGAGGAACCGAACACTGGCAACGGTTCCCTCACCGGGTTTCGCCGAAGACGATGCGGCTGCGGGGATCGCCACGATCGGCGTGTTGTCGTTATACGCAACGAGCGTCGTCTTCTGCGCGGCGAGCTTGATCACCCGTTGCTGCCTGCGCTCTTCCATCGTCAATCGCGCGCGACTGGAAGAACTGGCCTGCGCGGACGACGCGGCCGAGGCATCGGCAACCACCGGCCCTGCGTAGGTCTCATAGGCCTGCACCGTGAGCATCGGATCGAGCGTGTACTGCACGCCGTTCTCGCGCTTGAGACCGGCATCGATCGCCTGGACAAAGTTCATGTGCGCACTGCGCTGGTCGGCGGAACTGAACGGCCAGTATGGATGAAATGGCGCGTCCGACCGGTCCATCTGGAAGTGCAGGTGCGGAGCAGAGGCGTTGCCCGTCATGCCGCTCAGGGCGATCTGATCGCCTTTTAGAACAACCATGTTCTCCTGCACGAGCACGGTACTAAGGTGCGCGTAGACCGAGTAAATCGTCGATTTCTTCCCCTTTTCCTCCACGTCCGGGACGTTCGGATGCCGGATGAGCACGTAATTGCCGTAGCCTCCCGGATCATTTCCGACCTTATCGACGATACCGTTTGCCACCGACTGGATCGGCGTCCCCTCGGGGAGCGAGATATCTTCGCCCACGTGGCTCCCCTTCCCACGGCCCGTCTCGTACGTTCCGAGGTGTTCGACGAAGTACGTCCGGCGCAGGCCGGGGTTGGATTTGGTGTCGTCTCCGTACCGGATGTAGGTAGGCATCGCCACCAGAAGATCGACCGGAACCTGGCGGAAAGTATTGGTGCGCGGCGACCCGCCGAGTTTCGCCCATTTGTCATAATCGGGAATTTTGGGGACCGGCGGCACCATCCCCGTGAAGACGATCATCGAGTCGCCCCCCTCCCCCAGCACGGATTTCCAGAAGACGTGCCACCCGTTCTGCCCGACCATGTTGCCGGTGACGAACGCGAAAATGGAGAGCACGGCGATCCAGAACGTCGCGCGCTCGGAGAGGTACGCGAACGCATGAGGCTCTTTCCGGCGATACACGGAACTCGATGTGAAGCCGAACTTCCGCTTCGATACAATTGTCATAGACTGATATTGATGTACATGTCTATTATACAATTATTTGACCAAATTATCAATGTATGACAAATGCACAGTAACGGCACAGAACGCGTTAGAAATGCGTTCTATTGGCATTTCTTTACTATCCACACTCTACGAGCGTCCGGTCACGATTGCCCTGACCGGGGAACTCGGCGCCGGCAAGACGACGCTGCTCCAGGGACTGGCATCCGCACTGGGCATTCAGGACAATCTGACGAGCCCTACCTACGCGCTGGAACAACGCTATATGATCACGAATCCTGTACGGGCGATTCGCGAATCGCCCCTGCAAAACGAATTTATTCATCTGGATTTGTACCGGCTGACACCCGAACAGTCGGCAGATCTCCTGCGCGGATCGGAGCACTTTGCCGGCATACGCGCCATCGAATGGTCCGATCGTGTGTCTCTGGATCGCCTGATCGCATCGGGGCATGTGATTCACCTCGATGTTGCCGAAGATACGGCGGGATCAAGAACCGTTGCCTGCGCCTTTCATGACGCTGCACTTCCGTCCGATGAAGCAATAGCAGCATGGCGCCATGACGTTCTTCTTCCCGAGCACATCATTGATCACTGCGAAGCAGTCGCAGCACTCTGTGGGCGATATGCGGAGTATCTGATGCGCCAGGGCAGGATCATCCGGCCGCAGGCGCTCATGCGGGCAGCCCGCGTGCACGACCTTTTCCGTTTTCTCGACTTCCGCCTGGGCGGCCACCCCAGCGGGATCCATCACAGCCCGGACCATGAGAGCGTGTGGGAATCCGTCCGTAAACGCTACCCCGGCATGCATCACGAAGAAGCCTGCACTGCCTTCCTGAGCGAGCGGGAATTCCCCGTCCTCGGGTCCATCGTGTTCTTTCATGGTCTCAAGCGTCCGCCGGCAGCCGATGGAACGATCGAGCAAAAAATTCTCTTCTACGCCGACAAGCGCGTGATGCTCGACACGGTCGTAAGCCTGGAGGAGCGCTTCGCGGATTTTGCGGAGCGGTATGGCAACGGCACCATCAGCGAAGAGCACAAACGATGGTATGCGCAGGTGAAGGACGTGGAGAGGCAACTGTTTCCGGATGGACCGCCGTTTTAGATTCTCCACGGCACCAGTTGATTATCCAGAATCTT
The DNA here is from genome assembly GCA_023245765.1 of Candidatus Peribacteria bacterium. Taxonomy (GTDB): domain Bacteria; phylum Patescibacteriota; class Gracilibacteria; order Peribacterales; family Peribacteraceae; genus JABFSS01. Next base: position 63,860 of record JAHFJP010000001.1, on the reverse strand, counting down.
GACGACCCCCTCCGTATCGAAGAACTGGAATGACAGTGCAATCAGCAAGAGCGAAACGGCAACTCCCAGCACAAAGAGCCGCTCGGATCTCTTCCATGGTCCCGATGCTTCAAGAGAGACGAAGAGGTGCTGCTTGAAATTCGAAAAAATCCACACGCCGTTCCAGAGGATTTCGACGCGAGGCGCGAGAAGAATAATCCCACGGAAAAACGAGGCTTCCGCACGCGCGAGGCCGCTCAGCGCGATGAGCGAACTCCCATGATGGAGGTAGACGGCAAGCACCAGTGCCCCGAAGAGCAGGAAGAGATCGAGAAGACTTTCACGCAACGTCGAGAGGAGTGTCTGGTGCCAGGACCGCCCGTGCACCTCGCGGTACTTCACGAAATCGAGCGCAGCGTGCGCAGCGATGAGCAGGGCAAATGCGCCGACATTGAGCAGCGCTGCAATAAGCACCGTCACGGCCAGATAGCCCGCATGGAACGCCGGGAGCGAGTCGTGCGCGATGGCGAACGATTTGAGTCGTCGTTGAGTGATGTGCATGTTGTTGCTATTATAACATATTTAAATATTTTAGCAATTCCCGCTCACCATCCTGTACAAGCCGCTGCAGCTCCTCAATACCCGTGGTTCCCTGAATCGTCCTAAGTGCATCGAGCTTGTCACCCGGATGCTGGGCAATGATATCGACAGGGATCCCCAGAGCGAGCGCCGCGAGTGCACCATGGTACCGCGCCGTGACCACCCGTGAGCTCCGCGAGAGCTGGGCCGAAAGCTCATGGAGTGATTGGACTACATGAATCGCTGCTCTCACACCGATGGCTTCCTTCAGCGAGAGACAGAAGGAACGCTCGTCAGACGAGTCCACCTGCATGGAGATAATCACCACGGATGATGGGTCGCGCTCCACAACGCTCATTGCCTGCGCCAAAAAGTCATCACCTGAATTCGCCCGTGGAATCAGCGCAATGGCAAGACCTGACGTCTGCGACGAGCCTTCAAGAAGACTCAACACCGGATCAGCCGTCAGGAAAACTTCCGTCCACTTTCCACTTTCCACTTCTTGCCCACCGAAGCCTTGGCGAAGGCGGGTCCACTTCTTCACTCTCTCCCCGCTCTCTTCATCCCTCACCGACACGAATGCCGCCCGGGAAATGACGTCCCTCGCGCACCACTCCCCCACGCTCGTCTTGAATGGACCAATACCCTGGAATGCGAGGATGACGGGCTTGCCGAATAATCTCGCGATTCGTGCATGCCACCACCAGAGCATACACGCGTACACAGACTCGACATCCGTGAAGAGCGACCCGCCGCCGAATACGACCGCGTCAGAGGCTCTAAACGCGCGGAGCGTGTTCCACCATGGCGTGAAGAGTGATCGCAGGCCAAAGGGCAGCCGGGGAACGTCTGACGACGTCCTGGGAGACGCGGAGAGGACCGTCCATTCAATATCCGGAAAGCGCGTCAGAAAATAGTCTTTGAGTGCTTCGTCGCCCAAGTTCCCCACGCCGTAGTTGCCGATGAGAAGACAGCGCATGGAGAGAGTATACGCATAGAGCGCTACACTATCCGCATGCCCCAACCGAAAGCGATTCTCTTCGATCTTGATGGAACGCTGGTCGATAGCGTGCCGCTGTGGATAAAGGCGAATCTCCGGGCATTGGCACCGCTGGGCGTCGTCATGGACGCCGAGAGGTTCCTCACGGACTTCTATCACGCCGGCCTGCACTACGAAGGCATCCTTGAACAATGCGGAGCCGACCCTCAGGAGAACGAGCACTTTTATCATGATCGTGATAACCGTTTTGCCAGCCTCCTGCGTGAACACGTGCAGTGGACCGGAGGAGCACAGAAGACACTGCAACGCTGCGCAGCACTCGGACCGCTCGGCATGATGACGGGATCGCGACGGCGCTTCGTTGACGCAATGGACGAACGACTCCACCTCTCATCACTCTTCGCGACCATCGTGACGCGCGATGACACGGGAACGAAGATGAAGCCCGATCCGTATGGCCTCTTGTTGCTTGCGGAGCGCATCGGCATCGCGCCCACAGCATGCATGTATGTCGGCGATCAACATGTTGATGTTCAGGCGGCGAAACGCGCTCATATGTCCGCCTGTCTTCTGACGACAAAAGAAACTCCTGAAGGAGCGACTGTGGGGGCAGATTTCGTGATCGACAAAATTGAAGATCTGATGGAAATCCTGGGATACTGAAGCGCTAAACTACGCCTTCTTTTCCGCGACCACTTCGGCCTCTGCCTTCACTTCTTCTTTTGCAACAACCGGCTCATCCGCCACTGCCTGACCGAACTCTTCTGAGGTCGTGAACCGCTCACTCATCCTCGCCGCTTTGCCCTTTCGACCGCGGAGGAAGTTGAGGCGCGCGCGGCGAACCTTCGCAATTTTCTTCACCTCGATCTTCTCTACGACCGGCGAATGCATCGGGAAGACCTTTTCGACACCCACGCCCGAGACGATCCGGCGCACGGTAAAGGACGCGTCGGTTTGCGAGTGACCGCGATGAATGCCGATGATCAGTCCTTCGAAGATCTGGGTCCGCTCTTTTTCGCCTTCCTTGACCCGCTCATGCACACGCACGGTGTTGCCCGGCGCAACGTCAGGGACTTTGCGGAGGTATTTCTTGGCCTGCGTATGAAGCAATTGCGAAGTCATAGCCGGAACAGGTTACACGAGTTTTCGGTAGCCGCAAGAGGAGGGCGAGCGAGGGCTACGACGGTAAAGAGGGCGGAAAAGGAAAAACCCAAAATCCTCTCAACCCTCTCAACCCTTTTTACCCTTCGCAGCCCTCCTATTTTCCCTGCGCCTCTGCGATCTTCTCGCCAATCGTATTCAGCACCGTGATATGCCGGGGATCGTTGAGAATCTCGAGAATGAAGCGGTCCTTCAGGCTCAGGCGGTAGAGGAAGTCCGCCTCCGGGAAAATCGAATACTTCACGTGTTTCATCTCCGGATCCTGGAGCAGCAGCGCTTCGATGAGTTCCTTTTTGACCGTACCGACGATGAGCAGATCGACCTTGCTCTCGGTCCCTGCAAAGGATCCCGCGAGGACGATCAGTGCAATATTCGGCATGTTCTTGAGACTCGCAACGATCGGGCTTTCGGCCTGTACCTCCTTGCTGAAGAGATTGCGCAGATCCTGGTAGAGCGGAAACTCGGTATCGACGCGGTAGTACTTCTTGCGGTTGCGATGCCGTGCCTTCACGAGTCCCACGCGGCGGAGATTTTCGAGTTCACGACGGATGGAGTTAATTTGCTCGCCGAGGAGTCGTGTGAGCTCACGGATGAAATATTCACTATCCGGATGGAGCAGGAACGTCGAGAGCAGTTTGACCCGCGTCTGCGACGAAAACAGTGCTTTGAGAGTGGATGAGGACATGCTGATCACAAACAGTACTCATGAGTACATGGATAGCGCAAGAAAAGTATACGACATAATGAACATATATATTATTCACATATTTTGGCTTCAAATAGCTTAATATGATCATTTTTGTTAAATTTATTCATCATTGTTGAACACAAAATAGAGTCACGAAATTTCCTAATTATGGCGCCGTACTAGTCCTCTCCCCACCCTATTCACACGATCGGCATTTCTCTGAAAAAAACTGCATCTTTGCGCATCCTGATGCTCCAACTGTAGATGGCAAAGAACACGAAAAACTGGTATACTTCTTGGATTTATGTCTGCCCGAAAACTCCTCAGAGGCCTACTTTCCCTGGTCGTTATTGCGGTTTTCTGTGTGATTCTTCCCCACCCGGTTTTTGCCCAGACGCCGAGCCTCTCGACATCGACAGTCTCGGGTGCGACGCAGATTGCTGCGGTGCTCTTTTCGGTTCTGCAATTCCTCTCCTGGTTCTTGCTCTCCGTCCTCGAGCTGCTCATGGACCCGCAGTTCATGTTCGGCATGAACATGCAGAGTAACGGCGAGCTCAACATGAACCTCGTCAACATGCTGCGTGAAATATGGCAGTTTACGCGCGATCTCGTAAACCTGGGCTTCGCTCTCGCGCTCATCATCGGCGCGGTGATCATGATTGTCACCGCCGACGGCACGAAGATGAAGGAGCATCTCTTTAAGTTCGTCATCGGACTCGTCCTCGTGAACTTCTCGTGGTTCATCCCACGCGTGATCTTCGATGCGTCCCAGGTCCTCACGTACACCATCTACCAGCTCCCCTCTCTGCTCGGTGCCGATAACTGCGTGATGCCGGCACAGCCCGGTGATACGGAGCCACGACGGTGCGAAATCGTGACACAGTTCCGCTTCCTCAGCGAAGCGGACCGCATCGGGACGGTCGCCGAACCAGACGGGAGCTTCCGTGATACCAGAGACGGTTCAACCGGTTGGCGTTGCCCCATGCGGGGCCTTGTCTGCGTCCAGAAAGTGCCGATCAACGAGGCCGACGCACAGGTACGCCTGCCGACGAAGATCTTCCAGGGCCTTGTGGTGAACCACGCGCGGCTGCAGTGGCTCGGACAGATTCAGCCGGCGGCATTTGAAGTGAGTGAGCGACCAGGGGAGCGGCTCACGACAACGTTCATGCGGCTCTCCGGGACCTTGATCAAGCTGGTCTTCGTGCTGATCATCCAGATCGCGATCGTCTTTCCGCTGCTCGCCATGGCGGCGGCATTCTTCATCCGGATCCCGGTGATCTGGGTCAGTATCGCCTTTATGCCGCTGGTGGCGCTGGGATTCGCGTTCCCCAAGCTCCGCGAGGGCGAATACGGCGATCTCTTCTGGAAATGGCAGGAGCACTTTTTGCAGGCCGTCTTCCTGCCCGCAAAAGTCGCCGTGCCGTTTGTCATCGGCTTCATCATGCTCAACGCCGGCGCGCAATTGCCGCCACCGGATAACCTGGGCAACTTCCCGATTCTTCCTGTTTTTGTTGGTATTCGCGACATGTGGCAGTTTTTGTGGATGGGCATCGCGCTCTTCATCATCTGGAAGTACAGCTTCGACGCGCTCAAGGCCGACAAGGCGGGCTTCATGGGTCACTTCACCGAACGCATCCAGGGCATTGGTTCCAGTCTTGGTTCGATCGCCGCTCAGTGGCCGATGAGCTTGCCACTGATCCCCGTGCCGGGCCGCAGAAACGCCGAAGGCAAACAGGAATTCATGTCGATCCAGCAGGGACTCCGCGGCATCGACCCGCGGGCTATCCGTCAGGATCTGGAAGCGACCGGACGCCTCGACCGTGGTACCTTCGGCAGAACAGCGCGTCTGCAGGGAGGGCCGGCAAACGACGCGGCGATCAAACAAATCAACAACAATCAGAAGTTCGTCACCAACATCAACGAAACGAACTTTACGCAGGCGCTCACCAACCCCGGAGCAAACAACGCCAATGCCCACGCACAGCTCAACACGGGCTTTACGCAACTACGATCGCAATTCTCGACACTCAACAACCAGACCGACAGCCAGATCGTCACACACCTGCTCAATGCGGGAAGAATCGACCGGGCACGCCACGATCAACTGCAGAAGTTCCTCACCGATACGCGCCGGCAGAACAACATTGGCAACTTCACGCCGGGCGCCACACCTCCCGCACCCGCACCGACCCCGCCTGCACCCCCGCCCCCGCCCTGATGCACTTTTGATTCTTCCTAATTCATCTCCCCTATGAGCGGTCTTGGACAATCACCGGATAAACAGAACTTCCAGGAGGGAGTCAAAATGCGTGCGATCCGCAGCGAGACCCGCAACAAGCTTGCAGGCATGCAATCCGAGATTGAGCTGCAACGGATGGAGAAAACACTCCGAGACTGGATCACCGGCGCACAGAAGCGCATGGCCAATCCGCAGCTTGCCGCCAGCCTCGCCATTGCCGAAGGAACGCTCGGCCAGCTGGAACCGACCGTCCAGATGCGATGGACGAATCACCTGAGTGGACTCAAGCGCGCCGCGGAGCGCACGGTTCGCGATCGTTCGACCACGCCCCCCACGGAAAGTACCGGCGATCCCGTCGCAATGGTACGACTCACCAGGAGCATCCGGCCGGAGCTACAGCAACTACGCACACTCGCAAACGCGTCGCGCAATTCTCCGGAAGATGCGGGGTTTGCGACCGCTGTCACGAACATTGAAAACGTGTTTTCTGCGTACGCACAGGCAGTGGAGCCGCCACATCCGTCGCTGATTATGCCCGATCCCGTCTACGAAACGAGCCAGCCCACGGGCCGCACGCGCGAGGGGCAGCTCCTCCAGACGGGCCTTGCTATTGCCGGAGCGGCCGGCGTGATCGGCACGAGCCTCCTCGCGTTCTTTGCGAAGGACGAGGAAGCGAACTGGACGCTTCCATTGGCCTACGGCGTCGCGACGGCGGCAATCATGGGCTACGACCGGCTCACGCAGAGCGGAGCAGACCGCATCGGTACCCAGCTGGACTTCCTCCGGGGAACCGCGTTTCGCGATCTGCGTAACCGCTACAACATTCGTGGACCCGACTGGATGGCCTTCGTCCGTGACTACTACGAGGCACGCCGAGATAATAATCAGCTCCTGCTCGCCTACATGAACGGGAGCAATCACCTCAACCCCACGCACCGCAATCGCGATGAACAGCAGCTCAAAGACCAGCATGCGGCGATCCTCGGATTCGCACCGTCGAGGATTCAGCCGCGCATCCAGGAGATGCTCGATACCGACGGTGGCCTCGGCACGGATTTTCGGAACTTCGCCAATGAACTCAATCATGCAACGATGCCCTTTGCCCAGCGCGCAGTGCTGGGGCACATTCAGGGACCGCCGGGGCCGGGTGGAGCGCCCGTACCGCGACCGGGGGTGACGGTTGTCTGAAAAATGATGTCATTCACCGCACGTCGAAGACGTGCGCTGGTTACTCCTCTTTGCGCTTGAGCTCTCGCACGTACGCCTCCAATCTATCCCCCTCCTGCACGGGGACGGTGCTTTCGACACGCATGCCGCACTCCTGGCCCTCTTTGGCTTCCTTGATGTCTTTGTCGACGTGCTTGAGCGAGGTGATGCGGCCGGTGCCGACCACTGCCTCTTCTCTGATGAGCCGAAACGTCACGCGCTTGAGGATGCCGTCGGTCACCTTGCCGCCGATGATCTGCTCGCTCTTCTTGTTGAGGAAGATACCGCGGACCTCCAGATGGCCGAGGATCTTCTCTTCTTCCACCGGTTCGACCAGGCCCTTGAGGAGTTTTTCGACCTCGTCGAGCATTTCGTAGAGGATCTCATACTGGCGGATTTTGACGCCCTCGCGTTCGGCGGTGCGGTTGACGTCCGGCGGCACGGGTACGTGGAACGAGAGGACGATGCCTTCGCTCGCCGAGGCCATCATCACATCACTCTCGGAGACGGCGCCGATCGCTCCGTGAATCACTTTCACCGTGACATCGCGGTCCGGCGTGGCGAGCTTGCTGAGCGCTTCTTTGATGGCCTCAAGAGAGCCCTGGGTATCGACTTTGAGCACGACTTTGAGCTGCTTGAGTTTGCCGGCACTCAGGCGCGAGACGAGATCGGCGAAGGTGTGCTTCTGCACCCGGCCCGCATGCTCGCTGAACGCTTCCTGGAGCCCACGCGCTTCCCGGTCGGATGCGACGATCTGCAGAATATCGCCGACGGTCGGCACACTCTCGAGCCCTGACATCCGCGCGGCACCGGAAGGGCGAACTTCGTTGAGCCGTTTTCCATGCGCGTCGATCAGTGCTTTCACTCTCCCCGTGATCTTGCCGCAGACGCAAATATCACCCACACGCAGCGTCCCGGTATTCACGATCACCGTCGCGAGCGGCCCCATGGAGGTATCCAGATGACTTTCGATGACGGTTGCGATAGCCGAGCGATTGGGATTTGCGGTGAGCTTGAGTTCGTCAGCCATGAGCAGCAGATGATCGAGCAGATCGGGAATGCCCTGTTTGGTGACCGCCGAACACGGCACCATCGGCGTCTTGCCGCCCCATTCCTCCGGCTGGAGCTCGTGCGCGGCCAGTTCGCCTTTGACACGATCGAGATCGGCCCGTTCCTTGTCGATCTTTGTGAGCGCGACGAGGATCGGCACGCCGGCGTCCTTGGCATGGTCGATGGCTTCGATCGTCGTCGGCTTGACGCCTTCCTCCGCGGAAACAACCAGAATGACGATGTCGGTCACCTGGGCCCCCCGTGCGCGCATTGCGGTAAACGCTTCGTGGCCCGGCGTATCGAGGAACGTGATCGCGCGGCGGCCGACGAGGGACGATTCGTGCTCCACCTGATACGCGCCGATGTGCTGGGTGATGCCGCCGGCCTCCTGCGAGACGACGTCGGTTGAGCGGATGGCATCGAGGAGCGCGGTTTTTCCGTGATCGACATGGCCCATCACCACGACGATGGGCGGGCGTGGGCTCAAGTTCTCCTGGTCATCCTTGATGAGTTCCTTGAGGTTGCGCGCAATCAATTGCTCGGCCGTGGCGCTGCGCTCCTCACGCTCCAACGTGACGCCGAGCTCGGTTGCGACAATCGCCGCCGTATCGAAATCGATCGATTGCGTGATCGTCGCCATCACGCCGTTCTTCATGAGCGCCGCGATGACCTTGGGAACTTGAACGCCCATTTTTTCGCTGAGCTCCTTTACCGTGATCATGTCGGGAATCGTCACCGGACCTTCCTTGCTCTTGATCTGTTCCTGGTCGCGCTGCGCCGCAGAGGTTTTTGATCGTGCGAGCGCGGCCGTCTTGCGCTGCTCACGTGCCTGCTCTTCGCGCTCCTCTTTGGTGAGCTTCTTCAGCTGCTGCTCCTGCCGCGCAATCGCTTCCTTGGGAACGTCTTCCAGCGTCAGCTTGCGCATGACGGTGAAGCTGTCACCGCCTCCCGTGCGGGGAGCAACACCGGTGGGCGCCGCGGGCTGAGCTGCTGCCGCCTGGGCTGGCGCAGCCTCCTGGGCGGACGCGGACGATTCATCGGACGATTCCTCCTCACCGTCATCCTTCATCAGACCGATATTCTCCAGATCAATCGTGAGGCCCTTCTTCTGTGCGACAAACCGGATGATGCCCTTGGCGAGCGACTCGGGCACCTCACGGTCCGTCGGCTTGACGCCGAAGTTCACCTGCGTGAGCTCGTGGCGGAGTTCCTGTCCTGTCATGCCTAAGATTTTTGCGACTTGGACGAGGCGCATGGGATACGGATTGAGATAATGACCGGAAGAACTCTATCAGGTATTCCGGGCGCATGAAAGGGCACCGAGGGGACCGACGGTGCCGAGGTGACCTGACCGAACGTTGTTCGATATGGGCGGGCCGAGGTTATTGCGTGATTTTTCCAACGATATCCGTTCCACCTCCGTTGTCTTTGCCATTCTGAAGACCGCGAACAACATCTTTTCCTTTGTGCTTCTTTTTGGGCGCCTCGGACACCTTGGTCCCCTCGGTTGCCTTGGTTCCTTTCGTCGCCTGAGGAGTCACGACCGCCCGCACCACTCGTGGCTCATCTCCCTCCCTCCGCTGCCTCACCATCCCCTCCTTCAGTTTCTTGACCGACTCCAGGACCTGCAGCTGGAAGTTGTCGTAGTTCTTGACGCGGAATCCCGACGCTCTCGGGTGTCCGCCGCCCCCGTACGTTTCGGCAGCGAGGCGTGAACAGTCGATCATCGCGGAACTGCGCATGCTCGCTTTGAGCCCGCCCTCTTCGACCTCCGTGAAGAGCACATGGATATCGGCATTCGGAATCGTCGAGATCAGTTCGTCGAGAATGCCATGGGTTTCCTTGGACGATGCTTCCATCTCCTGCAGATCTTCGCGGCTGATGCTCGACCACACGATGCCCGCCTGGGCGTCCATCTGGATGCGGTTGAGAGCACGGCCCCAGATCTTGAGAGTACTGAGCGGCTTCGTTTTGTAGATGTGCTGGATGATTTCCTGCTGACGGGCACCGCGCTCCAGGAGTTCGGCGGCGACTTCCAGTGACCGCGGCGTGGTATTGGGGTTCTGGAAACTTCTTGTATCCGTGATAAGCCCGGTGAGTAGCAGCGTGGCGATATCCGGCGTGATCTTCCCGGCCCAGTCGGGCACCTGGAGGAACCAGTTGTAGAGGACTTCGGTGGCCGAGGCCGCGGTGGGGTCGATCAAATGCAGCTGACCGTAGCGCATGTTGCTGATGTGATGATCAATATTGAGGATGGGGACCTGTGAAAAGAGATCCATGTGATCGGTGTGGAGGCTCCCAAGCAACGCGAGATCGGCGGTATCGACCATGACGATGAGATCGTAGTGACGCGGTCCTTCGGCAAACGTGACGGCGCGACTGCCGATCTTCCCTTTCTTCGGCACCACGATGATGTTCACCTTGTGATCTTCGACGGTGTAGCGGAGCTTATCGACCTCCACGCCGTCCTCCAGATTGATCGTCACGACGAAGTTCTGGCTCTCGGCGATCTCGCCTTCGAGCTTTTCGAAGCCGGGGAGGAACCGCAGTGACTCCGGCGGCGTATCGGGGCAGATCACGGTGACGTCTTTCCCGATGCTTTTGAACATCTGGTAGCACGAAAGCGCCGAACTCAGCCCGTCGGGGTCGACGTTCGCGTGGGGGATCACGAGCAGACGCTGATGCTCATTGATCGCACCCGTTGCGGCCGATAGATCTTTGGGATTGAGGCTCATGGACTAGATAGGAAGGACGGTTAGCAGTGAGCGTTAGCGAACTGAATACTATAACATAATTTAATTAAATATGCAAGTACCATGCCAAATAGCGATTATGGAAGCAGAATCTTAGCCAAAGGACAAGGAAGATTTTGATAGCATCCGCCTTGCGCAAGGTGTAACACCAGTGTTACACTAAATACATGCCGACAAAGAAGAAGAGGCTCAATCTCACATTGCCGAAACACATCGCGGTCTATCTCCAGAAGATCGCCGTTCGGGATGAGATGTCTCAATCGGAAAAAGCCCTTCAATTGATCGAGAACGCTCTGGAACTCGCGGAGGACGATTACTTCGCAACTATAGCCGCTGAGCGCATAGCGAAAGGAGGAAAATATATATCTCATGAGGAGTTCTGGAAGAAGGTTTCATGACCTATCACATTGAATACGGGCCGAACATCGACTGGAAAAAATTCCGGCGTTTGCCGAACAATGTGAAAGAGCGCATTCGCCTCATGATTGAAGAGAAACTCACAAGAGAGCCATCTCTATTCGGAAAACCCCTGCGCCATCCTCTGCACGGACTATGGAGTCTGCGGGTTGGTGAATACCGCGTCGTGTACAGAATCATGGAAAACGTCGTTCGTATTGAATTGTTCGGCCACCGGTCAACAATCTATCCGGATACGGAGGAACTCGTGGGATAGACACCGTCATCACTTCCTCGCCTCCGCAGCGAGTTTCTCCTGCAGACCCGTTTCCCGCAGGATCGCCTCCGGGGAGATTTTGAGAAGTTCGGGATCGCGCTCATCGGCGGTAAAGAGCACCGTATACATCTCGGGCAGCATCGGATTCATCATCTCCTGCATCGTCACTTCCTTTGACCGGTTGAGGTACTTCTCCACACCCGTATCTTTTTCGCTCAGGTACATGTCGATGCCCGTCGCGGGGAACATTTCCGTGCCCGATGCCGAGCGCGAGTACGCGAGCACCATACCGTCGCCGCCGAGCTCTTTGGTCTGGATCGGCGTCAGCGCATCGGCTTCTTTGCTCTCGCCGACCGCTCGGAGCATCTTGCCCCACGCCTCCTTCGTCACTGTCAGATCATGCACCTGGCAAAACCCGCCCAGGCACTTCATGCCGTAGTAGAGCGACACCATGATGTAGCAGAGGAGCATGCTCGGATAGATGCGACGGTCTTTGAGCGCCTGCGCAATCGCATCCGGGGTAAAGTCGACCGAGAGATCCGGCTGGGTTTTGGAGACCAGCCTGTTTCCGTCGAGCTCCAAACGCACACGGTGGTGATTGGCATCGATCGCCCAGAACATGTAGGTCCCCCATCCTTTCTTGTGAGAAAACGCGCCGGCGATGCCGTCGAAACACTCCAGGACAAGCTTGCGGTAGTCATCGCGGAACAGCAGCCGGTTGATCAGTGTATTCTCCGTCAGGTGACGACGCAGCAGCAGTTCGGTCACGAGCGTCTCGATCTCGAAGTAAATCAGATCGAGCATGCGCCGTCCGGGCTCTTCGCCTTTAGCCGGATGGAAGAGCTTGGGCCAGAAACGGAAGTTGATCTTGGTGATCTGCGTGGAAAGATCGGGAGAATCGAGGACGTCTTTGGCTCCGTAATAGTCCTCCAGAAATCCCGCGATCCCCGCGCGACGTTGCGGCGTGATCTCCCCTGCCCTCTCCTTTTCGTGCAGTGACTGCTGCGCGCGGTCAAGATCCTCACGCGTGAATGCACGGCTGCTGTACACGATTCCCATCTTCTCCTTATCCGGCAGCACCGGCAGGCGGATGAGATTGCTGGAATTGCCCATGCCGCCATGGAAGAGAATTCCCCGTGCGAATCCCGACGCATTGTTTAGCGAGACACTGGCAAACGACAGCACGACGAGCGAGAACACATCGGGATCGGGCTTCTCGAGGAACGGCAGACCCGAAATAATGTTGGCGTTCACCCAGAACGGATGATCGATCGTGGAATGGTGATCGGCGGTGGAGACGAGGGCGAATTTCTTGAGCTGCTTTCGGGCGCGAGTTGCCACATCCGGCCCCAAACGCTGACCGATCAAATCACACAGCGTATCGATGATCTCAGGCTTGTACGGGTCAAGAACGGGCGCGTCGTTGACGTCCATGAAGTCCTGCGCGTACTCAAACAGCTGCATGTCGCCGTGCTTACGCATGATATCCCCCAGGATCGGTCGCCGCGACCAGATGGCTTCGCGGAGAGCCTGGAGCGTTGATTCAATGGAAGATGTGGATGGAGGGGGTTTCCCCATAAATTTTGATGGCCCAGTCTAGTCTCGCGACCCTCGGAATTCAATGGTCTAAAGCTGGATATTTTGACAAACGGGAGCGGCTGTCACGCCGTTCATGCATGCTGTAGGATCCTTCACAATCGGGACGTAGCTCAGTTGGCTAGAGCGCATGCATGGGGTGCATGAGGTCGCAGGTTCAAGTCCTGTCGTCCCGACCAAAGTGAATTCGAGCTGAACGCGAGCCCGAAGGGCGAAGCGTGAAGCCGAAGATCTTTGGCCCCGCATACGAGCGCAGCGAGTTGTGCGGGGCCACGAAATTCATTCATAACTTGTATGACAAATCTTGAACGGTCACTGGAATTGATTCTTGAACGAAATCGTCGCGTCGAAGCGGAGAAAGCGTGGGAGGTCAGTTTCACGCGGCGGGCTTTTCTCGCTCTGCTGACGTACCTCACCGCAGTACTCCTGCTCTGGCTGATTGGTGAAGAACGTTTTCTGTTGCTCTCACTCATTCCAACGATCTCGTACGTCTTCTCGACGCTGACGCTGCCGTGGTTGAAACGGTTCTGGATTACAGCAACTTCAAAAAATCATCGACAGTGATCTGAGCGTCACGCAGCAACTTTCTGAGCAGTCCTTTTCCCAACTCTCGGTGATCGGGAATAGTGAGAGACTTCCTGTTCCTATCCGAAGGATGAGTTAAACGCATGTGACTCCCGCGTTGCCTCACAAGAACATATCCGAGACGCAGAAAACACTTCACCGCTTCCCGTCCGGAAACGATGGGAAAGATTGTCATTCTCAGATCGTGATCGTATGGAAGCTGATTTCACGTGGCAGGTAATCGCGGAGAATAGCCCGATTCGGCTCTTCTTCGCTCACAAGTGCAATGACTTCCTGGATATTCTTCAGTGCGTCATCAAGTGTTTTTCCCTGCGAATAACACCCTGAGAGAATGGGACATTCAACGATGTACATCCCTCCCTCGTCTCGTTCGATAAGAACGGGCAGAGAGCGTGCTGGCTGGTTCTTCCTGCTAACGAAGCGCTTCTTCTTCATATCCACATCATACTCCGAAAGGACTCTTGTAGACAGCCTTTTTACCGAGTTCTTCTTCAATCCTGAGCAGCTCGTTGTATTTGCAGATCCGGTCGGTGCGGCTCAGGGAGCCGGTCTTAATCTGTCCGGTCTGGAGGCCGACCGCGAGGTGGGCGATGAAGGTGTCTTCGGTTTCGCCGCTGCGGTGGCTCGCGATGCTGTTCCAGCCGTTCTTCTGCGACATTTGGATCGCATCGGCCGTTTCACTGACCGTGCCGATCTGGTTCAGCTTGATGAGGACGGCATTGGCCGCGTTCTTCTTGATGCCATCGGTGATGCGCTGCGTGTTGGTCACAAAGAGATCGTCGCCGACAAGCTGCATCCCCTTCCCCATCTTTTTCTGCATCAGAATGAAACCGTCCCAGTCATCTTCCGCATGGCTGTCTTCAATGCTGACGATCGGATACTTCTCGGCCAGATGCGCGTAATAGTCCGTCAGCTGTGCAGAGGTGAATGTTTTGCGGTCCGCGATGTATTTTCCATCGTTGTAGAACTCCGACGCGGCGCAGTCGATCGCGAGTTTGACCTTGCCTGCGTAACCGGCATCCTCGATCGCGTGTGTGAGGATCGAGAACGCATGATCGGCATCGGCCACGTGCGGAGCGAATCCCCCTTCGTCCCCCACGGCGATCACGTACTGGAACTTCTTGAGCATGTCCTTGAGCGCGTAGAACACCTCGGCACCGGCACGGAGGGCTTCGGCAAATGACGGAAAATCAACTGGAACGATCATGAATTCCTGGAAGCTGAGGCCCGAATCCGCATGGGCGCCACCGTTGAGCACGTTCATGAGCGGAACGGGCAGCTTCACGTCCTTCTCGAGCTTCACATCGAATTGATCTGCGAGCGACTTCCAGAGCGGTGCCTTCTCCGACACCGCCCGGGCACGACAGACCGCCATCGAGACTGCGAGAATAGCATTTGCACCCAGCCTGGATTTGTTCGGCGCACCGTCGAGATCGATCATGATCTGATCCAGCGTGCGTTGATCCGACACCGGCGTTCCTTTCAATTTCTTGGCGATGATGTCATTGACGTTGGAAACAGCCTTACTCACCGACTTGCCGTTGTAGACCTTCTTGTTGCCGTCCCGCAGTTCCAGCGCCTCATGACTGCCGGTGGATGCACCCGACGGAACTGCGGCACGCCCGAAGGAGCCGTCATCAAGCAGGCAATCCACCTCAACCGTCGGTGTGCCCCGCGAATCTAATATCTGACGCGCATGAAGAGTCTTGATTGCAGACATGGCAAGATCATACAGGTTCACTTTTCACTTTCCACTTTCAACTTTTCACTACGCAACGTTCATTGCTCTCTTGTGGAGCACCGCTGCATACGCAGCAATGATGAAAATTGCCATCGCCTCCATCTCCCCTCCGGATTTGGGGAGTTTCGTGCGTTTGTGGGCGACGATCTTCTTTCCCTCGGAGAGACTCGCCGCAGCCTCAATGCCCTGGAGCGGACCCTTGGCCGTCACGGAAGAATGTGTTTTGCCTTCTTCCACCTCGCGGAGCTTCTGCCGCCAGGCTTCCTCTTCGGGCACCGAGGACGATGCCAGGTTCTTTTCACCCTTTGCGCTCTGCGAGAGCATCGAGCTCATGCTCGACGAAGAGTTCTGCGCGATGATGACGGGCTCCTTCGCTTCCCACAGCAGTGCCGCAAGCTGCGTGTTCCAGTGCGTGTAGTTCTCACTGGCATACGCGCTGGCGATGAATGGCACAAAGAAGAGAATCAGGAGTGTGATGCGCGGCACGCGGCGGCGGATGACCTGCAAGCAGAAGACCGCAAGGAGCAGAAACGTGAGCGCGACGGCCGGAGCGCTCCAGCCCCAGGTGTAGATCCGGTGCAGGATTTCCAGGCGCGGCTGCTTGAGAATCGCAATCTCAACGAACATCCAGACAATCGTAATCGCCACCGGCGCAAAATGCAGCGCGCGGAATGCGTAATCGGCACGGTTGTTCTTGAGAAGCGGGTACACGAGTGCGGGGAAGAGCACCGTCGCGACGAAGATGATGGTCCACGGGAAGAAGCCCTCGGGAATATGCGGGAGGGTTGATACGACGACACCCGTGACGATCGTCACGAGCGCAAGCAGCACGACGAGAACGGTCTCCGTCAAATGCTTTAACGGCATAGGAGGAGCATTTTCGTCGTACCTTGCGGCGAAGTCAATTCATTATTGGGTAGCCGAATGTCTATTTCTTCTTTCCCGGCAGGTATTTCGCGCGCGGATCGTCGGGTGCCACCTTCCGGGGCATGAGCTCGTAGTGTCGCATGCGGTAGATCCTGTATTGGAGCAGCACGAGAGCAACGAGCAAAACCGCCCAGATCACCCAGAGGAAGCGCATCGCGACAAACTGGATCTTCTCGACGCGGGACACGATCAGCACCAGCCCGATCACGCCGAACCAGAAACTGACGGCCGACCAGGAGCGGCTGAGCTTTTTGGTGATCGCATTGATCTGTCGCGCCCGCCAGAAACGGATCAGCAGCGCAACGAGCAGAAGTCCGCCGCAGACGGCGAACGCGATCAGTGTTTGAGTGCTGTCGTACGTGAGGTGTCCCGGGTTCGGATAGAAGAGGTACGTGAGGATGTTCATCATGGGGTGGGTGGTGAAGGTGAAGAGGAAAGTTCTTTCTTCAGAATTTTTCTCAGCATCTTCTCCGTTTCCCGCTCACGCACCGTCGACGCAGGCCGGATCAGAAGATAGAGGAAGAAGCCGAGGACCGGAAGCACGGCGACGAGAAGAATGCAGAGGAGTTGATACACAAACGACCGCGTGCGCAAAAGGATATCGCGCGTCGTGTAAAAGACCAGATAAATCGCCACGACCGCCGCACCCAGGAGCGACAGCTGCAGCATCCTGATCGCAGGATTGTCGGTGAGGAGGGAAAAGAAGAAGGACATAGAATGAAGTTCCCAGCACAGGTATTCCTACCTGCGCACGCGGCCGCAGGCCGCGAAAAAATCAAAAGTACGGATACCTCCGTCGTTCCACCACAACATACACAACGGTCACGAGCAGCGCCAGTACGGCGAGAAGCTGACTGATGCGCAGTTCATATGTTTCGAAGTCGAGCCACGGACGCGCGAACATGTAGGCAATCGTGGCAGTGAAGAGCGCCGCTTCGTACCCGAGCGAGACGGATTTGCTGATGCGATTTTCGATGAGCGCGAACACGCCAAGGCTCACGAAGAGGAACGTCAGCAAGATGAAATCGAACAGCGTGGCGAAGACCGGAATGCTGAAGTCCCCGCGATACGTTTCGAGCAGGAACGTTCCAAGGCAGGCCACGACGATGCCAAAGAGCGTCTCGGCCCCCACGCGCTTACTGCGCTTTCGGATAATCAGGAGCAGAAATGTGAGCAGGAAGTAAAAGAGTGCGTAGTACATCTGCACGGGATGCAGCGGAATCGTGTAACGGACATTGCTCGCGTCGTAGATGACGCCCCAAAACATGTCGGTCGGCTTGCCGTAGGCATCCCCCGCGAAGAAGGATCCAAGCCAGGAGAAGACAAGACCGAGCGTAGCAGCCGGCAGCAGTGCATCCAGCCACTGGAGGAACGTCGTGCGCTGCCCGCGTGTGACGATGTAGAGAACCACGCCAATGCCGATTGCACCGCCGAGGAAGCTGAAGTTCCCGTCGTGCAGGAAGAACGTCCTCAGCGGTTCGCGCAGGTACGCCTTGTAATCGGCGAGGATGGCCACAAATCTGCCTCCGGTCACGAACGCGACCACGTACCACAGACTGTGATCGCGAAAATGCTGGAGGCTGAGATTGGCGCTCTCGGCAATGCGCAAAAAGAACTCCGTACTGAGCCAGATACCGACAAGGATGAAGATGAGGCGGGTCCAGATCAGGAAGGGGCCGATTTCGAAGGCTTGAAACATGCGGGAATAGTAGAGTACTAGAATACTAGACTACTAGGGACGTCCGGGGGCGCTGACCTCGTTTACTGCGAAGCCCTAATATTCTATTACTCTAGTATTCCAATCGACGCTTCCAACCGTCTGTCCCGAACGTCCTCCATCGTCTTGGTGAGGAACTCATGGATCGACGCCGTTACCTGCTTCTTGGTTTTGACGTTGCGGACCGTCACACTCTTCGCTTCCACCTCCTTATCCCCCATCACGAGCAGATAGGGAATCTTCCACATCTCTCCATCACGGATTCTCTTCCCCAGTGAGTCTTCATGACCGAAGAACTGCGTCCGGATGCCGTGTTGTTTGAGCTGTGCCTCGAGCGCGCGGGCGGCATCTTCATGACTTCCCGCAACGGGGATGAGGCCCACCTGTACAGGCGCGACCCAGAGCGGGAAGAGGCCCGCATGATGTTCGATGAAGATCGAGAGGAAGCGCTCGAGCGATCCCATGATCGCCGCATGGATCATCACGCAGCGTTCGTGGTTGCCCTTCTCATCGATGCAGAAGAGGTCAAACCGCTCGGGCATGTTGATATCGAGCTGGATCGTCGCCACCTGCCACTCGCGTCCGATGGAATCTTTTGCAATGAAGTCGACTTTGGGACCGTAGAATGCCGCCTCACCGGGTGCTTCAAAGAAGTCCGCCTTGCGATCGACCGCGATACTCCGGAGCTCCCCTTCCGCATTCTTCCACATCGCGGGCGTGCCGAGATATTTTTCAAACGCAGCAGGATCGTGCAGTGAGAGACGTACGCGGAGCTTTCCAAATCCGACCGTCTGGTAGAACGTATCGACGATCTCCCAGATCTTCAGGATCTCGTCTTTCGCCTGACTTGGACGACAGAAGACGTGCGCGTCATCTTGCGTAAAGGCCCGAACGCGCGAGAGCCCGTGCAGTTCACCCGTCTGCTCGTCGCGGTAGCAGGTCGTGGTTTCGGCGTACCGCTGCGGCATATCGCGGTAACTCCGTTGATTGCTCGCGAAGATCTGCGTGTGGTGCGGGCAGTTCATCGGCTTCATGCAGAAGTCATGCCCCTCACGCGTCCGCACATGGAACAGATCGTTCTGGAATTTCTGCCAGTGCCCGGACGTCTCGTAGAGTTCTTTTTTGGTGATGTGCGGGATCGTCACGCGCTCGTAGCCTTTCGCGCTGCGCAGTTCCCACACATAGCCATCCAATAAATTCCGCAGCAGTGTTCCCCGCGGAGTCCATAAAGGAAGTCCGGGCCCGACGAGTTCGCTGAACGTGAAGAGATCAAGTTCCTTGCCAAGCTTGCGGTGGTCGCGCTTGCGGGCCTCTTCGAGAATCAGCAGATATTGATCGAGTTCGGCTTTCGATGGGAACGCGGCGACATAAATCCGGGTGAGCTGCTCGCGCTTCTCATCCCCTCTCCAGTAGGCACCGGCCAATGTCATGATCTTGAATGCGTCGACGGGAATTTCCTTCAGATTCTCCACATGGCCGCCACGACAGAGATCGACGAACGTCTCCTCCCCTTTCGGACCGAGGTTGGCGTAGTTGGTCACGGTCGTGACCTTGTCGTTCTTCTCCAGATCTTCAATGAGTTCGACTTTGAACTGCTGCTTGCGACCCTTCCAAAATTTCTTGGCATCGGCTGCGGAAAGTTCATCGCATCGGAAGGTCTGACCTTGTTGAATGATCTTCTTCATCTCCTTCTCGATCGCGGGGAAGTGCTCCTCGGAAATTGGCTTCTCGAAGAGGAAATCGTAGTAACAGCCGTACTCAATTGGCGGCCCAATCGTGATCTTGGTCGCGGGCCAGAGTTTAGTCACCGCCTGCGCGAGCACGTGTGCGAGCGAGTGGCGCAGTTTGTAGAGATCATCGACGACAGGTCCTTCTTTCTTTTTGCCCGGTGAAACCGCGACTCCGGTTGATGCGGATGATGCTGACTGCGCGATGGATTCGAGCCGCGGTTTCGTGATCGCGACATAGTCTTTCGTTTTCAGCGCCATGGAACGATCCAACCGTGCGGCATTGAAGAAGATCTCCTCATTCTCCAGAAGAAGAGGATCGACAATGAGTTCGAGATCGTCATTGAAGGAAAACGGCAGCACCGTCCCAAGAACGCTGCCCGCAAGTTCTTCCGCTTTCTCCTTGGTCGCGAACGACGCGTAGGTTCCATTGAACAATGCTTTCACTGCATTGAAATCAAGCTTCCTATCCGCGGGATAGACAGCGAGGACGTACTTCGTCTCTTTCTTCCCAATCTTCAACATCATGACAATGCAGTTCGCCGCCTGCGAGACGTTGTTGCCGCGCATCTTGCTCACGATTTCGGTCCGGCCCTCGGGCTCGTGATCGATCAGGCGGTACTTCGCTTTATGCTGATCGAGCAGTTCAATCAGCTTGGAATAGGTATCGAGCGGCATGGTGGTACGGGGAAACGTACAGGAAAAAAAAGAACCTCGGTAGGGGGAGGCTCTGGGATTCACCGCACGCGAGAGCCATCCCTACAGGAGGGTCGTGGTCGTCGCGGTCGTGGTGATGAAGCGGATCACGCTCGGAGTGTACAGCATGCTTAAAAAGAATGCATCATTTATGCAAAGAACCCTCGCAGGTCCTGTTCACAGTCAGTGCAGAATGGTCCTTGCTGAAGACGATCGCGGGTAAACCGAATCCAATCCATCGGCACATTCACCCCCTGTCGCATACTACAGACGTTTGTGCAGTGCTTTCCCAACGATTCTTCAACATTCCTTTGACGCCCAGGAGGTATGAGTCCGAAAACATGGCCCATCTCGTGGATGGTCTCCGTCACGATGCAATCAAATTGCAACGATGGTTCCAATCCTTGAAATCTGTTCACGGAGATCGCCGCTCCCAGATCGGGATACGCTCCTCCAATAATGAAACGGTTGTTGTCGCTTCCGGAATACAGATCACTCTGGAGAACAACGACGTCATAATGACGTTGACCGCCCTCATCGGGATTGCGCCAGGGTTCCATGGCGAGCAGATTGAGCAGGGTGTCTGCGTTTAGTTGCTCTGCACGATCGCTCTCTTCTTGTGCTCGTTCAAGATACCAATCAACACTGTGGAACGGCCGCAATTGTCCATTGTCACGCCACTGCGTATGACGCCAATGACCAAAGTCATAAATTGGCATTTTCTGTTGCGCCACATTGAGCACCGCATGAATACCCTCGGTAATAGCCCGCATCTGGTCGTCGGTCACTCCTTGTTCGGACATCAGATAAATCGGCTTGAGTGGCGACAGAGGCTCGATGAGAATTGGCTCCTGATTCACTATATCTTTTTATACTGTTTTTCACAAGAAGTCAATATTCTCCGCTCTACTCACTGCACCAATCCCAACTCCACCTCCACGGCCCGGATTTCCCTGAGCAACTGCGGATCATTATGCTGCCGTCCGTCGACTTTTTTAAGCGCGTTCATCACCGTCGTGTGGTCGCGCCCACCGAAGACTTCACCGAGGCGGACGTAACTCATGTCGAGATGTTTTTTGCCGAGGAGCATCGCAACCTGTCGCGGGTGGAGCACTTCGCGAACGCGGCTGGCACCGACCATGTCCTGAATACTGACCGAGTAGTAGCGGCTCACCGCTTCCATGATTTCCTGAAACGTCGGCTTGCGCTTGGGGGCCTTCGTGAAGCCAACCGTTTCCTCATCCTTGAGCGGATCCATGCTGAGCTTGCTCATGATTTCGGAAATGGACCGCACCGTCGGCATCCGCTGCTCAAGCTCATAGAGCGCGACCGCCTGCATCAGGATGCCTTCGAGTTCGCGGACGTTTTTGGTCACATGCTGCGCGATGAATTCGAGCACCGCGCGGTCGAGGAAGATTTCGTATTCGGCAGCTTTTTCACTGAGGATCGCGAGGCGTGTTTCGTAGTCGGGCTGCGAGACGTCGGCGATCATGCCGCGGGCGAAGCGGGAGATGAGACGGTCTTCCAACTGAAGCTCCTGCGGCGGCCGGTCGGCGGAGATGATCACCTGCTTGCGCTCCTCGTAGAGGGCATTGAACGTGTGGAAGAAGATCTCCTGCGTGCGGTCCTTGTTCGCAATGAACTGGATATCGTCGATGATCAGCACATCGACCGTGCGGTACCGGCGGTTGAACTGATCCATCTTCTGATGCTGGATCGCCTCGACCACCTGGTTCGTGAAGTCCTCGCTCGTGGTGTAGACGACGGTCGAACGCGGATGTGCTTTGAGGATCGCATTGCCCGTCGCCTGCAGCAGATGCGTTTTGCCAAGCCCGACGCCGCCGTAGAGGAAGAGTGGATTGTATTTGCCCCCCGGTTCGCGGGCGACGGCCATGCAGGCGGCATGCGCGAGGCGGTTATTAGTCCCCACGATAAAGTTCTCGATCATGTACTTGGGGCTGAGGATTTTACTGACGATGCCCTCAGCAAGTTTCACCTCCTGGCGCCCCGCCACCTTGCGCTTCTTCAGTTCGGGAAAATGCTCAAGCAGGTCGGTGCTGCGCTCGCGGTTGTCCTTGAGCCCGACGTCGACCGTGTAGACGATCTCCCGGATGCTGGGATCGATCTCCTGCGCCGCCTCGAGCGTCATCGTGCGGTAGTGCTGCATGTGCCAGGTGAGGAACATCGGCAGCGGCAATCCGACGACGAGATTCCCCTCTTCCAAACCGAGCACGGCAGTATCTTTAAACCACGTGATGAACTGTCCGCGCTGGATCTTGGATTCGATGATCTTGAGGATGCGCAGCCACAGATCGGACGTCGAAACAGCGGGAGAAGTGGGAGCCGGGGAAAGAGTGGCGGTGGGATTCAAGTGAAAAATGAAAAGTGAAAAGTGAAAAATTGCGGCGAAAAACTAGAATAACTTCCAGATGTCGTTAAATGTCACAAGCACGATGAGCAAAATGAGGATGAGGAATCCGACAGTGTTCGTGATCAATTCAAACCGTCGCGGCGCAGGCCGTTGCGCGATGCCTTCGACGAGAACGAAGATCAGCCGGCCGCCATCGAGGGACGGGAACGGGAGGATATTCAAAATCGCCAAACTGAGACTCAGAACGGCCATCAGGCGAATGTATGCACCCCAACCTTCCTGCACGGAATTGTGCGTAAGTTGGGCGATGCCAACGATGCCCGTGATGCCCTCGGGCACACTCCCGTGCCACGCGAGTGACCGCACCAGGTGCGAAATTCCGATGATCGTCTGCACGGTCGTCACCTTCACTTCCCGCAGAGACAGAACGAATCCCGCGGGGACCGACCGCGGCGGGGAGTACACGTGCGGGGAAAAAGAGATCTCGATGCCGGTCTTCCCATCGCGGACGGGAACGGTGTAGATGGATTCTTTCTCTGCACCCTCTTTGATGAGCGTGTACTTCACGAACTGCTTCCCCTTTTGCGCTTCCACCACATCGGCGGGAACGTACACGGGAATATCGTCGACTTTGAGCAGCGTGCTGGGAGAAGGCACCTTTGCCCCCGCCGCCGTGCCCCCCGCCTGCACGCTCCCGACCCGCACGCCCGGACTGAGTGTGATCTCGCCGCTCATCGATGCGCTCTTCATCTCCTCAAGAGAGAGGTATGTCGGAACCCACTGCCAGACGGAGAATCCGACGGTGAAGACGACAAGCGCGAAGAGCAGGTTCATAAAGACTCCCGCGACCAGAATCACGACGCGCGCGGGGATGCTCGCGTGCGCAAAGCTCCCTGTCGTCCGGCGCTCGCGCTCGGACGCCGCATTTTCGCCCTGCAGGCGGACAAACCCTCCGAAAGGAATCCAGTTGAGCGAGAACCGCGTGCCGCCACGACGGAAAAGAGTTTTGGCGCGAGGAGGGAGGCCGAATCCGAATTCTTCGACGACAACACCCGCCCATCGCGCGGCAAAAAAGTGTCCGCACTCGTGAATAAGCACGAGGAAGCTCAGCAACAACAGAAACGCCAGTGCAGAAATCAGCACAGTCATTGGAAGCCGATGGTACGGGCTGCTGTGGAAAACAAAAAGGTTTTCCACACCACTTCGTCTTGCCTTCTGGAAGGGAAAATTTTGCCATGCGATGAACTCAAAAACTGCTCACGATTATCCGAGCGCAAGCACTAATCCCTCGACGTTTTTCACTCCGGCTTTTTTCAACGCTCGCGCGCACTCGTTCAACGTCGCTCCGGTCGTCGACAAATCATCGACGAGAATCACGCGCGCCGGAATGTGCATTCGTGACCGGATCGCGAACGCATCTTTGACGCCGATCAATCGTTCTCTCCGATGCCGCCCCACCTGCGAGCCGGTCCAGCGAGTTCTCTTCAAAAGATTCTGCACCTCCCATCCCCTCTCGCGGCCGACGACGCCTGCAAGAAGTTCTGCTTGATTGAATCCGCGCGAAAATCTCCGGATCCAATGAAGTGGGACCGGGCAGAGAGTGGGGCAACGAGTTCCTTCTCCTGAAGCTCTCACAAGCAAACCTCCCAACACCTCAGATACCCCCCGCACCTTCTTATACTTCAACAGATGAACTGCCTGATGCAGCATCGGCACAGAATCATAATCCGCCACAGCAACAATCCGATCCACACACTCCAGCCCTTGCGCGCGCAACTGCGCCGTCTCCAGAATCACTGGGCGTGACTGCAACTGCCGCAGCTCGTCATCCGTGACCCACGCGCTGCCTTCACCGGTCAGCGACCGGCGCGGGAAGAGGAAATCTAGGAGAGTGAGAAACATGAAACCATCCTGTGCTCTTCAAGAAATCACGGAAGACCTCTGTGAAAAGATTCTTTTTGACTGTCGTCTATCTTGGCTTCCAGAAGGCCTAAAAGACGTTCCATGGGGGTGTGGAACGTTTTGAAGATGCAGAAAAAGAGGTTGCAATACCGTACGCAAAAGCGTACGATATGTACATATGACAGTGACCGCCACCAAAGCCCGCGCAACGCTCTATCGTCTGATCGCCAACGTGCAGGACGGAAATGAACCGATCGTGATCACCGGCAAGCAAGGGAATGCCGTCCTCATTTCCGAAGATGACTGGCGCGCCGTCGAGGAAACGCTCTATCTGCTCTCCATTCCCGGCATGCGCGATTCCATCCGGAGCGGGATGAAAGAACCGGCTTCCCGTGGTTCCCGCCATATCGACCTGTGAGATATCGCCTGGTCTATATGAAGCAGGCACAGAAAGATGCGAAGAAACTCAAAGGCACCCCTCTTGCCGCAAAAGCGAAGGAACTCTTGGCAATCCTTGAAGAAAATCCTTTTCAGAATCCCCCTCCTTTTGAAAAACTGATAGGAGATTTGTATGGAGCGTATTCACGCCGAATCAACATTCAGCATCGCTTGGTGTATCAGGTTTTGCAGAAACAGCACATCGTCAAAGTTCTCCGGATGTGGACGCACTATGAATAAAAATTGAGCTGGTGGGCAATACTGGATTCGAACCAGTGACCTCCACAATGTCAATGTGGCGCTCTAACCAGCTGAGCTAATTGCCCAAAGAGCCGGGGCAGCGTAGCAGAAGTTTGACGCACACAGAAATCCACCTCATCCTATTTCCTATGCCCAAACGCGGTATCCCGACGAAAGAGTGGATCGATGCGCTGCATGCAGACGTACCAGGGCTGCAGAAACATGACGGCAAAACGCCGAAGGCGATCACCTGGTTCCATCCGCACGCAAAGGCTCTGGTGAAGCTCTGCGGCGAACACGACGTCAGCGTGCCAGAGCACTCGCTACAGCTCATGAATACCGTCATTCTCAACGCGCCGTCGCGCAGAGACATCATCGACTGCTTGCGGAGAATCACCGTCGCATCGTTCAGCGAAGTCCGGAAGGCCCATAGAGGTGCAGTACGCCGGGCTGCCGCTGCACGGGATGCCGTCGGAGAGCAAACACGCGCCGCACTTCGGAAATTTGCAGATCGGATCCTCACGATTCGTCCCAACATTATCCCAGAGGGGGAGAATGATGACGAGAAGGCATTGAGAATTCTCGAAGGAGTCATCAACTTCGGCATCGAGAACGTCGCGATAGTGAGTTATTCATATTTCGACGTCATTCCGGAAGCATTCCATTCAGAGTTCGGGCGGGATGCCACGCCCGAGGAATATCTGACGATCGCGAGAACAGTTCTCTCAACAATGCTCGAAACCGCTATGACCCACGACGGAATCTTCCGCATGATCGATGGAGTGCTTCGACGCGGGACGCCGCAGGATGCCGAAAATGACGAAAAGAATGACGGGCAACAGAAAGTGCGCTTCTTCTGGCAGCCTTTCCATGCGGAAGATTTCGCGCTCGATGGATCCACGCTGCTGCTGAGCGAAGACAGCGTCGCACTCATCCGCGAAATCGTCATGGATCGACTGAGCGATCCTGCGCTCAAGTTGCACCAGCCTCATGTGGGCTGCGCCGGAACAGAATTATTCCCGGTGGTCTTTGAGTGTTGTCTGGAAGCGGCAAAGCATTCTCTGTTCCGCCATGCAGAGCGGATTCGCTCTCTGCCGCGGGACCTCGGCAGAATGCCAGCGTTCCAGATCGGACAGGTTGCTGACGAGAATTCTCCGATGACATGACTCACTTCCGGAACGCCAGTAGCGTGTTCGCCTTCCCCTGAAATTCAGCCTTCTTCTGATTCGGAAGTGTCTCCGACGGATGTTCGATCTCCCAGTGGTCCTTGAGAGTAATGTTTCCGTATTGCCTGGCTTTCGCCCAATTTTGGACGGTTTTGTGGTCCGATACGATCACGATATTTGCAATGGGATCAGCTTTTCTGATGGCATTCTCAGCGGCGTCCATCAACGTCCACGACAGTTTGTTTCCACGGTGCTCATCGGACACAAACACCTGAACGATTTCCCACACCGGCTTGTGTGTTTTGGAATCGCTGCCGATGAGCCTGTATCCGGTCGTAGCAACAATTTTTTCTCCGACCCTCGCAGTGAAGAGCTGGCCATTATCACGGGAACCAGCCAGCAATGACTGCATCTCTGTAATTTCCCCCTCTCGCTTCTTTTTTCCTTTGAAGAGTCGCGTTGCTGCCGACAGAATTCGACCGGCATGCCGCTCTATCCGTGATTGCGACGCTGCGAGATCCTCCGCCTGTTTCCTTTCGTAGTACGCGATGATTGTTTCCGCGAAGCAGCGGACTCTGTCATCCGTGAACTCCTGTCTGGTCTGCTCGGGGCCAAGAATATCTACCTGATGCATATTTCTCTATAGTATATAGAAAACCATACTTTTATCAATAATCAAGAATCCGCCCGTACTAAAAACACGACTTTTCCGCTATAATATAAGGATTTGGACACACAAACACCCACCACTCCTCCGGCCATGAATACTGCGCAGAATTCGACGACCGCTACACCCGGTCTGCGGGTGCCAAAAGTGCTCCTCGCCTGGAGCGCCGCGACGCATTTTAACCACGAACACACGCCGCGCTGGTACATGACCGGCGGCGCAATCGTGCTGATTGTCGCGGCCTACGGAATCCTCAGTGGAGCATGGACACTGACGCTCGTGTCGCTGCTGCTCGGCGGTGTGTACTTCCTGGTCCGCAACGAAAAGACGCCGCTTCGGAGCATTCAGATCGAGATCGACGGCGTGCAATTTGAAGATTCGTTCACGCCCTGGGACCAGTGCAAAGACTTCTGGCTGGTGCAGACGCCGCTCTTCACGGAACTCAAGATTATCCGAAAATCCCGCTTCCAGAGTGATATCCGGATCCAGACCGGCGAGATCGACCCCACCCTGATTCGCACTACCCTAAGCCAATTTATCCCCCTCCGGCCGGATCAAAAAGAACACTTCCTCGACGTCATTATCCGCCTCTGTAAGCTCTAATGCAGTTGGACCGGTTCCTCACCGGCCACCTTGCCCCTCACCACTCTCCCACCCGGGAGCGGCGGGAGGCGCGGTTTGCGAATCCGACACCGCCACCAGGTTCGGCGCCGGACTCCGATAAAGATGCGGAGAAAGCAGGCACTCCGAAAGATTCGGAAACGGTGGCCAGCGTTGGTTCCGCCATCAAATCCGTCCAACATTCGGTTCTCCGGGAGCTCAGTGGGATGGACTATCTGGAATCTCAAAATCTCTTCGACGCGTACAGGTCGATGCTGACTGCAGGATACCTCGTGATTGATAATCAAATCAGTCACAGAACCCTGGAAGAGATCGCACGGTCTGTTGGCATCACCCTGGAGGAGCCGGCCATTGATCCGTCATTCACGAGAGAAGTCATTAACGCAAAAAAGCGGAAATCGTACTTCGATCAACTGATCGACAAGACAGGTGCGGACAAGCGTGATGAGCTCAACACGCGTCTGCGTCCACTCGTGATGGAACAACTCAGCGCAAATCCGTCCATCACGCTGCGTTGCGCGCACGAAATGGAAAATCGCGCCGCGCAGTATGCGAATCTGCAGGAAAAGATCAGAGCCACCTTGAAGATCGATCCAAGTATTCCGGAACTGGAAGACCAGTTCATCATGATTGAGCGGCAGAATCTGGACGCGAACACGAAAGAGCAACTCAAGGATGACCTAGAAAAAAAGATTGCCGATGCGATCGAAGATCGTGCAAAAGACGCCGCAAAAACAACGGTCGCGAGCTCGGACCTCGACACGCTCTTTGAGCGATACTTCGACGAGATCTTCCGGCAACGCAGAGCGGACGCGATCAGATCTCAGTCCTACACTGGGAACTTTGAAGAATTGAAACTGACGAAGGACGAAAAGCTCAATATCCGTATCGACGCCAGACGGGGAATGATGGGAAACGTCCGTAAGCAGATTCGCAAGGCGAGGAACTTCGGCGGCAGTCAGACATCGAAAGAGTCTCAGGATGTGGAGAAGCCCGACGCCGTGATGGAGCGTCTGCAGGGCGAAAGCTTTGCATTGCGTTTGGTCCTCGACGCACAACTGCAGGAACGAGCCAAAGAGGTGCTCAAGATGCACAAGGCGCGGCTGGAGAAGCTGCTGCTCGCAGTCGACCCCGCACTGACAATCGAGAAGGCTGAGGTGATTCTTCTCACGCGCACGCGGTCCGGGAATCCCGCTTGGACGCCGAGCCGCGCACGGCAGGAGGAACATGCAGCGCAAGATCTGGAAAGCCGGTTCCTGGGCAAACACGGCTTCAGCATCATTCCCCTGCTCGACGACTACGGACAAGTCCAGACCCAGGCGCTGCGACAGTGCAGAGAAGCGGCCCACACGGACGAACAAGGCAAGCCGTTCTACACGTTGCCACCCGCACCGGACCGGAAAAAAGACGACGAACAGGACTTCCTGATCTCCGCGAAAGAAGACATCGCCGTCTGGAACAGGCGCGAGAACGATCTCAACCGCGAAGCGGGCGACGGCACAATGCTCGAGGCGGAACCCGACATCATCGCGCTGCGCGATGAACAGATCGCCACCGAGACGTGGGCGCATGAGATGGCGAAAAAAATCCGGGAGATCGAGAATCTGCCCGCTCCGCAAAAATCCTGGACGGAGCGCCTCGAGATGATTCGGTCGCTGCTGCCGATTCCCGAGGGGGAGAAAAACGCGTTCATTGCGGACTTCAAAGACTACTTTGCGCGACTCCGCAATTACGCAGGTGGGGAATCTCCGCAGCAGCTGCGCGCGCAACTGAACAAGTGCGTCACGCCCACGCGGTTCCCGATCCACACGCAAACACGGATCTCCCAATGTCTCGAATACCTCCGCGATCCGTCGCGGCTCGAACGTGCCGTCGCACACGTAAAAACCATCGACGCACAGATCGATGCAGAAACGAAGGATCTGGATACGGACAGTGCAATCATTAACATTCGCGAGCAGACGCGCGGGCGCCTGCGGACCGCCATCGGCATTCTCATCCCCGAGCGCGCGAATACGGATACAACCGGTGATCCCAAGCGCACGGAGCGCAACGGCCTCTACCCGCCGCTGCGCCACAGCATCAGCGAGTACCTGAACCTCGGATACTTTTTCCTCGGCAGACAGCGGGAAATCGAGCAGAGGATGGATGCCGCGGTGCAGGACAAGAACAAGAGTGGGATCGGCAAACTTCGGTCGCTCTACGCAGAGCGGACAGAGGTCGAGAAGATCGAACAGTGCGTGCGAATGCTCAATGACGTCCGCAACAACATCCAGGAAGTCAATGATCTGCCGGAAAACGTTCCCGCGGAGTATCGCCCAAATCATCAGCCACGACCGATCATCGCCATTCGTCCGGGCGTCGACCGCAACGGACCCGAAGTCGAACATGAGCGTGCGCATGCCATTCTCGATATTCTCCGGACAAGAACCGGACTGTTCCCCAGGCTCATCCAGGGGACCCTCGACGAGTTCAGCACGCGATCGACACCAAGCGGACAGACGTTTGACCAGGCACTTTCTCTTCTCGACTGGGGTTCGTACAAAGCGATCAGAGAAGAACACCTCGAACCAAACATCGAACGGGAGGAACTCATGGAAGAGCTGCTTATCCGCTTTGCCGATTACAAAGCGGGCAGAATCGCTCGGCCATTCTCGGATGCAGAACAGTCACTGTTCGATCTGATGGAACGCAAGCCCCGTGCACCGATGAAGAGCGGTCCGATCGAAAAAGATTTCAGACGACGGCTCAACCGGGTGGGACGGGTGCAGGACCAACCCATTCGCCGCGCGACCCGCAGACGCATGACGGTCGATGCCGATGCGGCACCAAAGCAGAAAGAAATCTTCAACATGCGCGAAATGCTCAACGATACCGACCGTGCGCTGCGCAATGTGAAGCAGTTCATCTACGCCTACACCGAACCGCCAGATTTTCCGCCGGATCTGTTTGTGGAACTCAAGGACAAGTACCAGGACGGCGAAGACGAATTCAACGAACTCGAAAAAATATTCCGCGAGAAGTCTCAGTGGCGTGATCCTCAGACACCACCGGAAGATGATCACGAGCAACAGGAGCGCTGCAAAAAGCTCATCGCCTATGCTGAGAAGCTCGAAACAGTGGTGGTCAACTACGACAATCAGAGACTCGATACCACCAAGCAGGCCCGCGATGTGGGCATCTGGGAAGCCCTCACGGGCGGCGTGCGGCTTGCGAGCATCAATGACGTCGTGCGGCTGTGGAACGACACGTGGGAAGACATCAAGGACATCTACAAACGCCGCCAGGATGCCGTTCTCAAAGACATCGGCTACGCCATCACCAAGCCATTACAAGATAGCAGTCTGCTCAAACAGATTCCCGGCGCAGGCAAGTACCTGACGGGGCTCCACGCGTACCATCAGCGGCGCTACTCGGGCACGGAGGAAGAGGCGGCCAACAAATGGAAAGACGGCATGAAGAACGAGGACAGCCACACGCTGCAGCATTTTTTGCACTCCACGAAGAACAAAGACGCCGTTCGCGGTATCATCGCTCTCCTCTGCAGTCGTGGCGAAATGGACTGGAACGACACCGGCACATGGACAACGCTCAATGCGATTTCGGGCTACAACATGCCGGAACGGCCGTGCCTCCGCAGTGATGTGCTGCGCGATACGTGGCTGAGAAAAATCATCAGTTACATCTGGAACGACAAAGAACTCTACTACCACTGGCGCTCCGAGAACGACAGTCAGACCAAGAGCGGCAAAGAGCACTTCACGCCGTGGGTCGACCAGCTCAGTAACCTCCGCGGCGGCATGGAGGGCGAACTCAACAAGCAGTTGCGCCTCTGGAACGAATGGAAAACGTACGAAGAAAAACACCACACCGGAACCACACCGCCCGAGGACATCAAGCCACATCTCTTCGAAAAGATCATTCACTACGCCATTGAGAACGGTAAAATGACCATGGAGCAGAAGTTCTACTACCTCATCCGCGGCGTCGCCGACGGCCTCCTGAGTATCGATCGCCTGCGCACGCTCGCCGGTGAGGAAGGCGGCGTGCTCAACCAGTTCCCCTTCATCGACTACTTCTACAAGAAGAACAACACCCTGCCGGAAGTGCAGGCCCTCCGCAACCGTCTGCGGGAAACGAAAGATGGAGTCGACACGTTCCGGCCCGGCGCCAAGACCACGCTCTGGATCCAGCTCGACCTCGTCCGCAACAAAGGCGTCCAGGAACGTCTGAGCAAGGGCACGTCACGGACGAGTTCCGAGACGATCGACCACGAAGACGTGCCGCTCTTCCTCCCGCAACTCGACTTCAACGCCGTCCGCGGCATGGCCGACGTCATCAGTGGAAGCCGCCAGAAGATGTCGCCGGAAGGGCTCAAAAACCTCTACTGCGGCTACAGTTCCAAGTTCAAGATCTTCGGCCGTCTGGCGCAGCTGGAAGAAAACGGCGAAGAGCGCTTTACACCCGAAGACGCGAGCATTCTCGCCGATGCACTCGGTGCATACGTCGACGTCGATAACATTCTCGCCCGACGCGGGTACAACACGGAAACGCGTCCGACCCTGAGTTTGAGCCAGCTTGCAAGCCACTCCCCTTCCAGCGATGGGGTGCACACGATCGCCAAGTACCGCGAGAACATGAACAAGTTCGTCATCAAGCTCGTCACGAGATTGAAGGACAAAATCGAGCAATCATCCCACTGGCAGACCTACCTCAGCCAGAACAAGATGAAAGACGGCGGCAAGAAAACCAGAGAAGGCCCGAACGGGGAGCCACAGGATTATTACGAGAAGGAGCAACCGATCAGATTGCTCGGCGACTACATTGCAACCGACAAAGATGTGGTAGCAGGCAAGAAGATCGACAAGAAAGATGCAACTGTCGGACGCAAGCTGTTCGACGGCACACCAGCGTTCGTCCAGGCGCTCAAAGAAGTGCTCCCGCAGAATCTTCACGTGCTCAAGGAAGTGCTCATGGACTTTACAAAAGATTACAAACTGTCGAGTGGTGCAGATAATCCGGACTACGCGAACGGATTCTTCGATGAAGGCGGCAGCAGCGGGCAAGTCAGTTTGGAGAACGTGAAAGCAGCGGTCGAAGCCCGCGACGTCGCTCGCAGAGAACTCATGGTGGTACCCTCGGGAGGGCACCACTAGACGGTAGAGGCTCAGGCGTGCATCCTCTGTGACGATGCTTGTCTCTCTTCAACGCGTCGACCCGTCACTGCCCCTCCCCAAATATGAATCAGCGGGAGCGGTCGGCTTTGACCTGATCACGCGGGAGACCACCGTCATCGAGCCTGGAAAGATCGCTCTGGTGCCCGGAAACGTGATCGTGAAGGTCCCGGAGGGCTACGCGCTGCTCATCATCCCCCGCTCGTCGCTCCCGCGGAAAAAGGCGCTCGTCTGTCCGCATTCGATCGGCGTCATCGACTGCGACTACCACGGAGCAAAGGATGAACTGCTCGTGCAGGTCCAGAACATCAGCGATGCGCCGGTCACCGTCGAACGCGGGGAACGCATCGCGCAGGGGGTATTCGTGAAGGTGGAGAAGGCGCAGTGGAGCGAAGTGGATGATCATGGAAAGGAGACAAGGGGGGGGTTTGGGAGTACGGGGACGCATTAAAGGGACCGAAGGCACCGAGGGAACCGACGGGACCGAGGTATCTCCCGAATTTTCCCTACAGAGAAGCCGGGATCCCCGGTCCCGGTTTCTCGCTGATGCACGTTGGTCCCCTCGGTCACGTCGATCCCATCGGTCCCCTCCTCATTTCGACAACGGCTTCCGCATAAACGCCGGTACTTCGAGCTCTTCCATGTTCAGATCCATCGCGGTGGACTTGAGCGTCGCGTCCGTGACCGCCTCGCGGCGGCCGTCGGTCTTCTCGGTCGTTGCGGCGGAAGGCAGGATCGTGCGGCCGAAGTTGCTCTTGAGGATGCGCGCGGCAGGGCTGGCCATCTGCGCGGCAGAGGTCGTCTGGTCGTCGAAGCCCGTCGCGATGACGGTCACTTTGACCTGACCGGTGAACTGCTCGTCGATGACGGCGCCAAAGATGATGTTGGCTTCCGGCGCGGCAGCCTCCGTGATGATGCGGGCGGCTTCGTCGACTTCGAACATGCTGAGGTCGTTGCCACCGGTGATGTTGAAGAGAATGCCCTGCGCTCCGTGGATGCTCGCCTCGAGCAATGGGCTATCCACAGCGGCGCGCGCGGCCTCTGAGGCGCGGCTATCGCCCGTACCGTAGCCGATGCCCATCAGAGCCGTACCGGCGTCCTGCATGATCGTTTTGACGTCCGCGAAGTCGACGTTCACAAGTCCGTGCACAGTGATGAGCGAAGAGATGCCCTCGATCGCGTGCTTGAGCACTTCGTCGACCACCTGGAAGGCCTCGGTGAGCGGCGTGGTTTTGTCGATCAGTGAAAGAATCTTGTCGTTCGGGATCGTAATCAGCGTATCCACCTTGCCCTTGAGCGCCTCAAGCGCCTCGTCGGCCTGCTTCTTCCGCTTGAAGCCTTCAAAGCTGAACGGCCGGGTGACGACCGCGACCGTCAGGATGCCCATGCTGCGGGCCGCCTCGGCAATGGGGACGATACCGCCCGTGCCGGTGCCTCCGCCGAGCCCGGCGGTGATGAAGAGCATGTCGGTGCCTTCGAGTGCGGCTTTGATCTCCTCCAAACTCTCCTCCGCAGCGCGCTTACCCATTTCGGGGTTCGAGCCTGCACCGAGACCGCGCGTCGTGCCGCGGCCGATCGTGATCTTCTTTGCCGCAGGGTTATGGTAGAGCGCCTGCGCGTCGGTATTGACGGCAATGAACTCCACGCCCTGGAGCTTGCCCTCCACCATGCGCTTGACGGCGTTGCCGCCGCCGCCACCCGCGCCGAGCACGCGGATCGTGGCTCCGGGGATCATGTCGGGGCGAACCTCGCGGCCACCCGTCGTGTCGTCGCCCTGCGTCCCACCGGTTCCGGAACCGGATGCACCAGTACCGCCGCGGGAGAAAATAGAACGGAATGTATCAGACATAGAATGGAGGGGAAAACGCTAGAGGAGAGGAAGGAAACCGAATGGCTTGCCCTGAACCCGAGCGAAGCGAGTGGTTCAGGGGAAGAGACTACGAATCCAGGACCCAGCACTGGCAAGAGCGCGTTTCATTTGGAAGTTGGCACGGAACCCGCCCTGCTCATCTTCCCGGACGCCCCAGACGAGGGTGCCGAGTGCCGTGGCGTAGGCGGGATCATCGACCTTCTCGATGACGCCGCCGATATCCACCGGGAAGCCCATCTGCACGGGCAGTCCGAGGACATCGCGCGCGAGATCGAGCACACCGGGTGCTTTGACGGCGCCACCGGTGAGGATCGCTCCAGCCGGGAGCATGCCGCTGCGGCCGATGCGGGTGAGCTCCGCCTTAATAAGGGAGAAGATCTCGAAGTACCGCGCCTGCATGATCTCGGCCATGTATTTCTTGGAGACAGTCTGGGTGTCGACCTTGCTGACCGACGAGAGATCGATCATCTCGCGCTCGCTCATTTCTCCCGGCAGCACCGATCCGTACTCGATCTTAATCTTCTCAGCGGTATCAATGGAGGTGCGCAGCCCGATCGCGACATCGCTCGTGACGCTCTCGCCGGCAATAGGCAAGCAGACGGAGTGGAGGATCGTCCCCTCCTCGAAGACGGCGATGCTCGTGCAGCCCGCGCCGATATCGATGACGACAACGCCGAGTTCCTTCTGACGCTTGGTGAGGGTCGCCTCCGCAGCGGCAATGGTTGCCGGGACGAGCGCGTCGATATCGACGCCCGCCTGGTCGATGCATTTTTCCACATTCTTCACATGCTGCACCTGGCCGGTGATGATGTGCGCTTCGACTTCGAGCCGGATGCCGGTCATGCCGAGCGGGTTCTTGATGCCCTTCTGCTCGTCGACGGCATATGCCTTTGGTTCAATATGAAGGATGCGGCGGTTCTGGGGGATCGAGACGGCCTGGGCGGCATCGAGCACGCGGCCGATATCCTCCATCGTGATTTCGGATCCGGAGATCGCGATCACGCCCCTGCTGTCGAACGCCTCAATGTGGCTGCCGCTCATGCCGACGAAGACATGATTGACCGGTACGCCCGCCATCCGCTCGGCATCTTCCAATGATGAAATGATGTTATGGATGAGTTCCTCCACGTCGATCACATGCCCCTTGCGCATACCGAGTGACGGACTGATGCCGACCCCGATGACGTTCGGTGTCCGTCTCTCTCCGTCGCCACCATCGACCACGGCGATAACAGTGCGGATCTTGGCAGATCCGATATCTAGACTGGCGACGACACGTTCTTTCGGCATAAACAGGACAGATGAAGGAGATGAAAATTGTGGCGTACCGAAGGGGAAATCCATGGCACGCATCTCCTTACAATCAGGAGAACGGAGATCAGTCTAATGTGCCGGAAAGACCGTGTGCAACCTCAAACCGACTACCTTTGGTATTCAGACATTGATGAAGTGAATACAAAATTTACCTATGTTTTTCCGCTAGAGGACATGAAAGTATAAAAAATTAGTTCATGCTAAAAATGACTAAAATATGCTGAATACAGATTGTACTCATTCTTTCGTCTTCATTCATCGAAAAAAATCACTCATGGATTCACTCCCTCTCCCACCGCAGTGGGAGAGGGTGCCCCGCACCTTGCTTCGCAAGGGTGCGGGGCGGGTGAGGGTTTTAAAAGAGTGCCATCTGATCCTCCGCTTTTACAATTTTTTTCTGTGACGTCATCTCCCCTTCCCACACGAAATGCTCCCGGCCGTAGGGTGTCTCGCAGAGCGCCTGCAGACGCTTGCCGAGGGAATTGAATTCGAGATCCCGGAGGAACGTCTGGGCACGACCAGTCGCAATCGTACGCAGCACCAATGTCTCAAGAGGGATCGCGAGCGGAAAGTCGCACACGAGTGTGGCCATGCGCTCGCAGAAGAATGCCTGATCGCGGTCACGCGCCAACTTCTCCTTCATGGACCCTTTGATCTCCTCCAGATGCTCATAGACTCCCTGGAGTGTGTCGTACTTTTGGAGGAGGGTCGCGGCACCTTTGGGGCCGATTCCTTTGACCCCGGGGAGGTTATCCGACGCATCGCCGCTGATCCCTTTATACGCAGCAATCTGGTCGGGCCGAACGCCGTACTTGGCCAAAATCTGCTGTGGACCAAGATATTCGGGGGCCTGGTAGCCCTTGTGGGGAATGGCAATACGGATCTTATCCGTCGCCAGCTGAAACGCATCCCGGTCTCCTGTGACGATCGTGACACGCATCCCTACAGCTTCGCCGGCCTTCGCATAGGCACAGAGCAGGTCATCGGCCTCATACTTGGGATCCGAGAGATGCTGGACCGGGAAGCTTTCGATCAGTTCCAGAATCCGCGGAATCTGGAGGTAGAACTCATCCGGCGTCTCGGCTCTCCCCTCCTTATATGTCGCGTTCTCCTGATGCCGGAAGGTCTCCTCCCCCGCATCGAAACAGAAGAGAAGATGGCTCGGTTCTTCGGCCTTGAGGAGCGCCAGCAGCATCGACGCCACCCCATACACGGCGTTCGTCTGCTCCCCTTTTGAGGTCTTCAGGGTCGCAGGAATCGCATAGAATGCGCGGTACATAAGGTGATGCCCATCGACCAATACCAAGTGATCCATGGTGAGCAGACTATCAGATCCCAATGTAAAGAATAATCAACATCATCCCCCTCCCAAAAAACACGCTTTTCCGCTATACTGACGAGATACCACAAACATCATGCAACTGCCTATGCAGAGCCAAAAACGACCATCGGGAATGCTCGATCTGAAGCAGCAAAGCAAAGCACAATTGCAGGAGAGTTTTGGCTGGCCGGCAGAACCCAAGCGGCCGATGGTCTGCCTCCCCGCGGGGATGAGCGAAAAGCTCGGCGGCACGGTGTTCGAGGAACTCCTCCCCGGTCTGCTCACACTCCCTCTGGAACTGCTCGTCGTCGGCAAAGGCTCGGCGTCGTACGGATCGCTCTTTACCAAGCTCAGCAAAGAACACCGTCACCGCGTCCACATTATGCCCGATACCGATGACGGCCTGCGCTCGATGTACACCGCCTGCGATGTGGCGCTTTTTTTGAGCGACCCGCGCACCATGAAGGAACTGGCGCTCTGTCTGAGCGCAGGCATCGTCCCCGTCTCGCTCCCCTGTCCGCTGCTCGAAAACTACGACCCGGTGCAGGAGTCGGGCAACGCATTCCTCTATGAGAGCCCAAACGCCTGGCAGTGCTTTGCCGCACTCGTCCGGTCCATGGAAACCTACAAACTGCCGTTTGACTGGAAGACGATACAGCGCAACGGCATGGAAGCCCTCTCATGACACCAACGTTCCTCCTCGGTCTCGTCGGCTCATTGATCCTCGTCACCGGATCCGCCCTCCCGGACCACCGCGCAAAGCATCCCTACCAGTCAACGAAGAACTGGTGTTTTGCAATAGGAGCGGCCTTCATGGCCGCGTATTCGACCCTCAACTACCTCGCCGGCGGGCCGATCTTCTTCATCTTCCTGCAGGCGCTGGTGATCCTCAGCAGTGTCTTCATGATGCTCGACATCGACGACCGGATCGACTCGACGGTGACGATTGTTGCCGCACTCGGCTTGATCATCTGGTCCTTCTCTCTCTCCCAAGGATCCGAGACGCTGATCTTCATCCTCGGCCTCGTCGGGATTGCGCTGGGCTACGAACTCAAAGGCGGCACGGTCAAGCGTGAGATTGCCCTGATTGCCGGGAGCATCCTGATCGCCGCCTTCAGCTACCTGAGCGCGACCTGGATCTTCTTCTGGCTCAATGTGTTCTTTGCCTTATTTTCAGTTCGGGAAGCAGTGAGAATAGGGCATTTTAAAAAAAGCAGATAACGTATACAATTTCCACAAATTTCTTATGGATAAATGGGTTCAACTCTATGTGAAGGCGCCCGAAGGAAACGGCTACACGACTCCCGAGGCAATGAAACGAGTGGATCAGCACGTCAATCGGCTTGGCGCAATGTTCTGCGCACCCGAAGGAACACCGATTCAACGTGACGATGGCACCTGGGAAGTGAGAGTCATGAGTGAAAGCTTCTCCACTCTTGTCGAAGATGTCCTAAAAAAACACTACGGCTTGGAGATTGTGAACAAAGTGGTGAATGACCAATCGGACGAATAGTGGGTCGGGTGCACGGGCCCACGCTCGCGCTTCTCCGCGTTCAGCGAAATGAGTGCGACTTGGCACTCCTGTCATCAGGACGTACATGCGGCGTAACTCTTTGAACTAATAATCACTGTCCTGCTCCTCAGTAATCTTCAAACCGAGTCCTTCTATTTTCTGCCGAACGTCTGCTGCTTTTTCTGTCAAAATTTCGACAATTGCGTATATACACGCCAAATCGGCTCTGGTCTTATTTCTGGACAACTCCTCGCGTATCAATCGTCATCGTTTTCCCATCAAGGACGACCACCGCTCGACCACCCTGAAACATTTCTGCGCTGTCGTATTGTAGAGGAATGATGACCTTGCCTGCGGTATCAATAAAGCCCCACTTGCCACCCTTGTACAAAATATATTCTCCTTCTGTGTATGGCTTGCATCCATTGCATACTACTGCACGGCCTTCTTTGAATGGTGTAGCAAAGTCGTACGTTGCCGGAACGACAATTCTTGCCTTCGTATCAAAGAATCCGAATTTGTTGTTCTTCACAAAACGAGCAAGTCCTTCTTCAAAATAGTCAGGACCATTATCGAATGGATACGGATGGACGCCCGTCGATACTCCATCAATCTTGTACGTCCACACATTCGACGAATCAACAACAGCGATTCCTGAGCCATATTCCATCTGATGTACTTCCTTCGATGGAACGCAGGCGCAGATCGTCAGTGCGATGAAAAGTAATGACAGACGTTTCATATGGCTAGCCTGGAATCTTCACCTATCTCGGCGTAGCCCCGCAGGGCGAAGCCGGATGGTGGGTCAGGTGGGATTTGAACCCACGGCCAATTGCTTAAGAGGCAACTGCTCTACCAGACTGAGCTACTGACCCGAGAACCCGCATACGGTAGCAACTTTGTGCAGGTCTCTCAATGAGACAATTGACATCCATATTGTCCACGTCCAGTCTAGTTGTCATGACAACGCGTACGTACGTTTCATGGGGCGTGGGAATCTGTCTGTTTCTCGTTTCAGGAGTCGCGCTCGCGAATCACTATGCATCTGATGCGCAAAAGTTTTTTGACCAGAACTGCACGAAGAAAAAGCAGATAGGAATCACCGCATTCGTCTGCGATCTTCGGGAACGCATCGATAGCATTCAACTCATACCAGGACCGCAAGGACCACAGGGACCTCAAGGTCAGCAGGGGCCGGTAGGACCGAAGGGTGGAACGGGGGCAACGGGACTGCAGGGGTTAAAAGGCGACACAGGTGCTCCAGGAGTGACATCATGCGTTGTCCGTCAATTTAAGCAAAGCAACGCTGTATTCGCTAACTGTTACAATACTCATTCTATATTCGACAGGCAGTCTTCATGTACAACGATTGTGACGTGCGAATCCGGAGAATTCGCAACAGGAGGAGGATGCTATTACAGACCTGATTATCAGGTCGAAAAACAATTCTCTACGGGATCGATCCTGTATTCGATTCATCGGCCACAGAGTTTTTCGCAGAATCCCATCAGCGCCCAAGATGGCACTCCTCATGGGTGGAGTTGCTTTTCATCGCATGATGCAAGCGGGGTTCCGGGTGCGGATGTTCAACTAGCAGAGCCTCCAACCGCCTACGCTGTGTGTTGTAAAAATCAGTAGGTTTTCTCACCGTATATTCCCGATACTGTTCTTTACAGTGTCGTGCCGGGTTTTGAGGACGTTGGAAATGGTCCCCTTCTGTCCGTCATCGATCGGCAATTGGTCCGTGACATCGTCCGCCTTCCCAAACGCATCATCGATCGCATCGATCAATCGATCACGCACATCGGGTGGCACGTGGCCGGTGCTCGCTGCGTACGCA
Source organism: Candidatus Peribacteria bacterium (assembly GCA_023245765.1). GTDB lineage: Bacteria > Patescibacteriota > Gracilibacteria > Peribacterales > Peribacteraceae > JABFSS01. The sequence continues at coordinate 23,106 of JAHFJP010000001.1, read as the reverse complement.
CAATGAGGAAAGATGATGACGAGAACCGCTATGGAGGCGAAGATGCGATTGATCATGGAGAAAACTGTATGTCTGCACTCCGGCAAAGTCCAACGAAAACCCCTCCCTGATCTAAGCATCTCCGTTCGTGCTCCACTTCCAACCACCATCTTGACAGAATACAACAAAAAGCTATTATAACCGTATCGACTATGGGCACTCTCCATCCAAAAGCAGCAGAAGTTCTCCAGGCAGTGGGTATTGAGACATCGACCGTCATCGAAGGAGTGAGCACGGGTGATACTCAGTATTGGTATAAAAACGCTCTGAAATATGTTTTGGATGGCGGCAGCGGTGATGTTCGACATTTTATGGAGAAACACCAGGAAGAGGAACAATCGGATGGCAGAACCGTCGCAGCCATCCTCCAGGCCAATCGTATCGGGATGGCCATGCGAAACTGGACTCGGGCGAAAAGTAATTTCCACATGAACAAGAGGGCGTTGTCAGGAACCAGGATGTACGTACGGGAACCTCTGGCAGACATGTATACATGGTTATCAGCAACAGGGCTCACTCCCGAAGACCTTGGCATCGACGCAAATGAACTTGCGGAAGTATCGACTTCCCAGGACTAGCGAAAACACCTTCCACGCATGCGCCGTTCCGTGCAATGCAAAATTAAAACAGTTTCTCCGTCGCCCAAAACCCCACCACGTAACACGGGAAGATCAGCACCCCTCCCAAGATCCCCATGAGCATCGTTTTTGAGATGCTCTGACGTCGCAGCGGCAGTGCCGTGAGGGCCAAACAGATCGCAATGAGGAACTCGCCGACGATGATGTAGTACGGCGTGTGGAGGAGCATTCGAGTATCGACGTAGCGCCACCAGTGGATGCGCAATGCCATCTCTTCGTAGTACGGAATGTTGATCGCGCCGAGGAGACCGATGAGGAACACGCCGAGCGCGCGACGCCACTCGATCAGCCGCATGCCGAGGTAACCGAACTGGACGGAGACCATCTCCCACGCAAGCGGCATCCAGATCGGCGAGCGCCAGAGCATCGGGCCGCCGCCCCATGCGTAATCCAGCGTGCGCGTGGCATCGACGAGCCACGCATCGGCGATGAGCTCCGCAAGCCCGACGAAGAGGCCGAAGAGCATCAGATGCAGAATGAACGTATCCCGGGTGCGCAGGACATAGATCAGCAGCACGGTATTCTCGATCAGATTGAGTAGCAGTCCCGTCTTCCAGTCGGAATACTGCGGCACGAGTCCCAGCAGGGTCACGCCGACGATGCTGATGGCGACGGTGGAAAGGACGATGACAAGGCGACGATATTCCACGCGAGACATCTTACACCGCCTTTTTCGATGCGATGAATATTCGAAGCATCTCGGGGATACGGAGAAATTCGTTTCCCACAAAGATATCCACGAAGTCCCAGACAGGGATGCCGAGAGAGCGCCCTTCCTTGAGCAGAGCAGTGATCTCTTCAGTTGCATGTTTGTAGGGAGTAACTTCTTCTTCCATCGTATCCTTAAGGCGTTTTTTGAGAGAAGACCACCATTCCGGGATGAGCTCTTTCTGTGAGCGCGGAATCAAGGACGTAAATGCAGGCACACCTAGTGCCGTATGTACCCCTTCGACAAGTCCATCGATCTCCTTATCTCCAAACCAAGGATCCCAGAGGGCGACATACGGAAAGCGAGGGTCATACTTCTGGTAGATATTCTCAAGACCTTCGGTTCCGGGATACAGCAGCTGACAAATCATTTCCTGACGCAAATGGAAGTTGGCATGAAGAAGCGCAGAGCGTTGACACAGCAATCGAACATCTCCATCAAGCGGATTGAACAGTGTCGCGAGGGTACTGGTTTCTTCTCTGGTATTTTCCAGATCATCATCAAGATCAATTGCGTGAAAATACATGTGCATCTGTTCATGATTCACAGTTCCATGCTTTTCGTCGACACTGCGTTCTTTCCCAATTACTTCCTCGTTGTATACGAGAGAGAGGTACTTATCGAGTGCAGGAATATTCGTGCTGCAATCTCCTGCATGCCCTGCGGTCAGCCATGCCCCGCTCCTCTTGCACAATTTCAGACCGTCATTGCGAGATACAACCAGACATATACCATACGACCGAACGTCCCATTCTATCGGACCACTTGGCGCTTCGCCCGCGAGAGCAGTGAACAACATTGTCGCATTCTCGAATCCACGAATGAGTGCACGGAGATTCTGTGCACGCTTCATGATTGCAGCCGCCTCCCCGCGAATTCTGCCGTGCTTTTCCAAGCCCGGTATTCCATTCAATGCTGATTCATCAAGTGCTTCCTCAGAATCGTTGAAGCGACGTTCAATGAAATCATGAACAGCTTTTCTCAGTCCAACCGTTTCTAACCCCTCGGAAAGGAAGACTATTTCCTTTCTTTCGTGCAATCGAGTCCCCTCAAGAAATTTTTTGTGCACATGGGTCACGATCTCCGTAATTGCCTCGAGAGCCGGAGTGTTGATCTTCAGAAGCAGAGCAATCTTCTGAGAAATTTCTTTGGCCTGTGCAAAGAGCAGGAGGACTTTTGCATCTTCAATGGATACGGGAATTCCCACTTTGCTTGCTTCTTCGTGAAGCAGAAGTGCGTGGGTGGCGAACGCTTCTTGGAGAGCGGCAAGATTCACAAATGTAACTATAACAATTTTTGTATTTTATGCAATTCCTTAGAACACCTTCCTCGCATGCGCTGTCCCGTCGGGCGCGGGAATGAGGATCGCCACGGGCAGGTCGTCGTACCAGGCGATGGTATCGGGCTCGACTTCCGCTTCGATATTCCTCCCATAGCGCAGTTCTTCCATGTCGCTTTCGGTGAGTTCGCGACGAGGAAAATTTTTGAGGACTTCTTTGAGAGGAATCACATCCGTCCATTTGATCGCATCCGGCGCCTTCGCGTTCGCCACGGACCACTCCCCCACCTTCGTTCGCTTGAGACCACTGAGGTACGCGCCGCACTTGAGCACCTGCCCCAGATCATGCGCGAGGGAACGGATGTAGGTCCCCGAGCCGCAGGCGACGCGCAGGCGCAGGTTCGGATAGTCGTACGAGAGGATCTCGCACTTCTCGATTTCGACCTCACGCGCGGGCAGATCGACCGGGCGGCCCTGGCGCGCTTTGCGGTAGGCACGTTCTCCACCAATGCTGACGGCAGAGTAGGAGGGAGGCACCTGGGAGATTTTGCCGGTGAAGCGATCCTTGATGATGCGCTGGAGCATGCCCTGCTCTGGCGGCGTCCACCCCATACCGATATCGTACTGCTGGAGCATGCCCTCGCGATCGTAGGTGGTGCTGATCTGCCCAAACTTCACGTCGGCTTCGTACTCCTTGGTGAGGTCGGTAAAGAGTTGGACAACTTTGAGCGCCTTCTTCCCAACCGCGAGGACCAGGAGTCCCGTGGCGGCCGGATCGAGCGTACCGAGGTGACCCACGGAGCGCTCGGGCAACGACCGCCGCACGATCGCGACGGCGTCGTGCGAGGTGGGGCCGAGAGGTTTATCGATCAACAGGAATCCATGCCGCATGGGTGCAGAGTAACCGAGGAAACCGAAGCAACCAAAGAAACCGAGGATCCTCGGTTACGTCGGTTTCGTCGGTTGCCTAGGTTGCCGTATACTCGTCTCCATGAACCTCACGCTGTCCTGGGACCTCTTCATCATCGTCTTCTTCGCTCTCGTCGTCACCTACAGTTTCATCATCGGAAAGAAGGAATCGGTGAAGATCATCCTCAGCAGCTACATCGCGATCGTCGCCATTCAGGGAATCGGCAATTTTGGGCAGCGCATCATCGGATTTGCCGAAACACAATCGATGCTCAGCTCGGTCGGCATCCCGCTCGACTCGTCGGTGATGTCGATCATCAAATTAACGCTCTTCATCACGGTCGTCGTCTTTCTGACCGTTCGCGGCGGCCTGCATGTACAGTACGCCAAAGACGGCGGCACGGTGATGAACGTCCTCATGACCGGGCTGTGCGGGTTTGCAACGGCGGGCCTGCTGCTCGCGACCCTGCTGAGCTTTATCGCCGGCACGTCGCTGCTCGATATGCACGTCACCGCCACACCCGGGCTCGACGCGATCCTGAAGCAAAGCATGCTCATGAGTCTGATGATCCAGAATCTCGATCTGTGGTTTACGCTGCCTGCCGCCGTGCTCATCACGACAGGTGTACTGCACAATCAGTAAATAAAAAGAGTAAACTGACAACCAGTCAAGTTCATTCACTTCTGTATGTGTGCCTACGCTTGCGGAGAGCGGAGCTCTGGAGTACATATTGCGGTAATTCCCCACTTTTCCCTATGTCCCTTTTCCAGAAAGTCTCCTGCCGCACGTGGCTCCTTGCGACGGGCATCATTGCCCCCGCATCCGCTTTTGCCCAGTTCGGCGGGCAAATTCCCGCGATTCCGGGCACGCCCTCGGCTGTCGACAAGCAGGGTGTCCGCCAGATCATCCTCAATGCTCTCACGTTCGTCCTCGACTTTCTCGCGCTGGCCGCGGTGGTCTTTATCGTCATCGCCGGTATCCGTCTGATCGTCTCGCAGGGTGGTGACGAACAGAAGGACAAAGCGAAGAAGACGATTCTCTTCGTGATCATCGGTCTCCTCGTCATCCTCTTCGCCCGCGTGATCGTCGGATTCTTCACCGACACCGTCGGCAACTGTGTGGGTGGTAGCGGGTGCTGATCGCGACGGATTCTGTAGAGTTCAAAACCCCTGCTCATCGCGGGGGTTTTTGTAGAGCTCAAAAACCCTCACCCCGCCCTCTCCCTTTGCGAAGGGAGAGGGAGATAAGGAAATCTTTTTTAAACGGCCTCCGGCATCTGCGGGAGAAGAGAAACATTCTCTTGTTTTTCTTTGGACGGAAGAACGGTGTCTCGCGACACAATCGCCTCCCGCCGCACCTCGAGAATTTGCGACGCGGGAACGGGGATTCCCAACCGGAAGAATCGTCGTGGAAAGAGCCACTCAAGCCGGAAATCCCGGGTGGAGAACTGGACGTCACTGCAGCGGCCAAGCACTCTGCCGCTCTCGGTGACCATGCGCTGACCAAGGATGGGGCGCTGTGATGCGATGAGCGACTGCAGTCGCACGAGGTCCTCCATCGGCGAGAGAACATCCTGGTGCCGCACAGTAAGCCGCAGCCCCCAGTGGAGAATATCGAGACTGTGGAGAAAGAGATTCTCGCGATGGAAGAAGCCCGCGGCACGCACAAAGAATCCTTCCACGACTCCGGTGTCGGGGTTGAGGACCATCCCGCTGATCGTGCCGATGGTCTCCCCTGTTTCCTCGTCGAGAACGGGGAGGCCCCGTGACCTCGAAAAGCGCGCGCGCATATGGTAGAATAGTAGCGTACACATGCACCTCTTCGCAGGATCCTCCCACCCGGCGCTGGCCAAAGCCCTCAGCAAGGAATTGGGTCTGCCGCTCGGAAAGCTCGTCACGAAGACCTTTTCGTGCGGTGAACGCTACGTGCGCTTTGAGGAATCCGTCCGCGGCAAGGACGTCTACCTGCTCCAGACCGCCGGGATTCATCCCAACGAAGATCTGATGGAACTGTTCCTGCTCTGCCAGGCGGCGAAGCTGAGTTTTGCCAAAACCGTCCACGTGATTCTTCCGCACATGCCCTACGCACGCCAGGACCGCGTCTCGGAACCGCGCGAGCCGATTTCGGCCAAGCTGATCGCGCATCTGCTGGAAGATGCCGGCGCCGATCACGTGCTGACGCTTGAACTCCACAGCGATCAGATCCAGGGATTTTTCGCGGTCCCGGCCGACGCGCTCTCTTCGCGCCTGATCTTCGCCGATTACTTCCGGAAGAAGAAACTCAAGAACCCCGTTGTCGTCGCACCGGACGTGGGAGGCGCGAAGCGTGCGAAGAAGTTCGCCGATACCTTCGGCGCGCCGCTCGCGATCCTCCACAAGAATCGCCCGGAGCACGGCGAAGCAGAGGTCCTCAACGTCGTCGGAGACGTCGAAAACCGCACCTGCATCATCTTCGACGACATCATCGATACCGCCGGCACGCTGCTCTCGGCTCGCCAGGCACTGCTCGACCGCGGAGCGAACAAGGACATCTATGCTGCGGCAACGCACGCCGTCTTTTCGGGGCAGGCCAAAGAGCGACTCTCGAAGGCCGGATTCGCCGAAGTGGTGGTCACCGACAGTATTCCGGAAACCGCCGGTATCCCGTCCCTCACGGTGCTCCCCATCGCCCCCTTGCTCGCCGAGGTGCTCCGGCATATTGAGACGGGACAAAGTGTAACCGAACTGTATCGGGAATAGTTCGCGAGCGTATTAGCTGTTTAGCTTTTTAGCTGGTTAGCTTTTCATACACTTTTGGGGAGAAAGCTAAAAAGCTAATTAGCTAACAAGCTAAAAAGCTGACTTTTGGCAATTCCTCTTCCACCCAAGACTTTGTAGCATGCCCGCGTCCTTTATTTCTTTAGCAAATTTTTATGAAGAAATTCGTCAATGTCCTGGTCGCCGGGTCGCTGGCATTCAGCCTGGCTGGCACCGCACTGGCCGACAGCTCATCGTCGACCTCCTCCAGTTCTTCCGTGATGTCCTCGTCCTCCAGTTCCATGATGTCCTCATCTTCCACGAGCTCAAAGTGGACGTTTTCGCTTCCCAAGATGGGAGGCACGAGCTGTGAGGATCTGCGCGGTCCGGCACGCAGCCGCTGCGCTTCGGGAGGATTCAAAGCCGCCCTGGATCGCATCAAAAGCGCAATGAAAGGCGAGAAGCTCGAAGCAAAAATGGAGAACAAAATGGAAAAAATGGAGAACAAAATGATGAAGGTCGAGACGAATATGATGGAGAAGATGAAGCATTACCGCATACGGGAAATCAAGGACAAGGAGCGCGACCGCCAGAACATGTACATGTGGATGCAGAGCAGCAAGTCGGCTGCCGCTGCATCTGCATCGGCTGCCGCTGCAAGCGCGTCCGCCTCCGCCAAGAGCGCGTCGATGAGTTCGGCAACATCCTCGAGTTCCGCGGCATCGACGTCGTCGACATCGAGTGCGTCCTCCGCAAGCGCATCGACGTCCTCGCACTGAGAGGCTTTCAGAGACGATTCAAAAACGGAGAGCATTGCTCTCCGTTTTTTTGTGCAACGTCACTGCCGTAGTGCCTCAAAGCCGATCTGCCCAAGAATGCAAAAATCTGGTATAATGGGGGGAAATGGCTGAAATACAAACAGAAGATATGGAGGGCTTACAATCTGCCGAAAAGCAGATTGCCGTACGCACGATCAACACGCATGTTCGGCAGAATCGTTCTCGCATCGATCAGCTCTTTCACCGTGCACCTGTTGATTCCCGTATGAACAGGAACGTCCAACGACGGGGACAAATTCGAAACGCCGCCGACAGCACAAAGATGGAGACCGGTATGATCGGTGCTCCTCCGATGAAAAAACAGGAAATTCTCGATTCTCTCCTCACGCAACAACGTGTCAGTTGGATGGATGAGAACGGAGTATGGAGCGACGTTCCGGTATCCGCTGTCCTGAAGGTCGCTCGGGAGGATCTCTGGCCGGTCCTGAAGCAGAAGAACCCCCCGTTGTACGGATTGATCCGGCTTAACACGATCGAACGCATCGTGGCACGGACGGGTGCCAATGCCAGTACGTCGAGCATTGTCACTCCGCACTTCAGTGGCGACGAGTATTTTCGCGTGCTCGATGAACGGATACGAAAGGCAAAGAGCGGGGACAGCATCGACATCCATATTTTCGAATGGAATGACGATGCAACCGGTAACTATCTGGCTGAGCAGCTGGTGGAGGCGCACACGAGAGGCGTACAGGTGCACGTGACGGTGGATCTGGCCGGTTGTCTGCTGTTTGGAAGCAAAAAAAAGATGCGCTGGTGGGAGAAGTGCAAAACGATGTTCAGTGCAGCACTCGCCTTTCTCGGTTCCGTCAATTGGCGGCGATGGCACCGGCTGCTGGGTATGGTACGGGGAAATTCAAAAGTCATTGAGCAGCTGCCGCCCGAAGAAATACAGGCGTTTGATGCCCGTTTGAGAAAGGCATTCGATGACAAATATCTGTTGTCCATGAACGACCCATTACAGACATTGCAGACCACATTGGGGTCGTCTCTCAAGATCGTGCAGCGCGGCATTGAAAACATGGATCACTCCAAGATCATCCGGTTCACCAGCACTGATGCAAGTGGCAAGAAAACCGTGCGAAAGTTTTTGGGGGGCAGAAACATCGGCATTCGATATTCGGGGAATTGCGATCCGCAAAAAAAGGATCCTCGGGAGCGATGGTCGGGTGGTCCGGACATGTATCACGATTATTCCCACGAAGTGCTTCTGCAGGGTGACGATGCCGAAACCGACGATCTGCTCGCAGCACCGCGCAAATCCACCGATCCTGTTCTCCTTCCCAAACGCACGTCCAGCGATGTCTTCCAGGTGCTCAGTAACAGCAATGACAGCGGCGAGGAACCGGAAAAAAAGCAGATCACGTATGCCATGAAGGAGATTATCCGCGGCGCAAAGCATACCCTGCATATCGAACATGCCTTTATCCACGACGAAGAGCTGACGAATCTGTTGATCGACAAGGCGAAAAGCGGGCTACGTATTTACATACTGCATGGTACTCCCGAAGGGGCGGAATTCGCGGAAATGGAAGAAGACAGTTTCCGGAAAATCGATGAGTTCAACGAAAAAATGAAGGAGAAAAACCGCGCAACATTGGAGAATGAATTTGGATTCACCTACAGACAAACGAAGGCATTTTTGAAAGAGTACGAACATTTTCTTGATGGAAAAAGAAAGCACGAACATTGGAAAAATTTGAAAGGAGAGAACAACATGGACGATGCAATCTTCAAGAAGTTGTCACCGATGATTCGCGTCTATAAAGCCAAACACACGCTCCACTCCAAGTGCATCGTCTCCGACATGGGATGGCCAAAGCAAATCACTCTCGGGGGATCGGCAAACTTGACCGGGAACTCCAAGGGAAAACACGGCGAACAGGGGTATCTGATGATGGGAACAGCGGCGCACGAAACCGGCGACGAACTGCTACGACGCCAGGATAAAGCCTCCATACGAGGACCGGTCCAGAAGATCCTCGACTCATTCAAGGGTGTGAAAAATGCTGTCAAGAAGGTGTTCCGGAAGAACCGCGTGGAATCAGCGGCGTGAGGGGGCTTCTTGACCATCCCTTGGTTCCTCCGTACCCTTTCTCGGCGTTTGACGTTGTTTTCGGGCGATTAGCTCAGGGGTTAGAGCGCGACACTGATAATGTCGAGGTCGATGGTTCAAATCCATCATCGCCCACCACGTAAAGCGCCTTCGGCGCCACGTGGCGCAGCCACTACCTCATGAAAATGCCCCCATGGAATTCCGCACCGTTTCCGACGCAATTGATGAACTGAAAAAGGGCAATGTGACATGCGTTGATTTGATAACGCGCTCGGCTATCGAAGTTCTCCGGGAGGTGTTTGCCGGTAATGGTCTGAAGGTCGCAATCAGGCAAGACCTTGATTGGAATGACGGCAGCACAATGAAATACAAAATCACGAAAATTGCCGCGTCAAAAAAACCCGTGAAGAAAACTACTGTTGCATAGGGGTCAACGTCCTGCCCATGCCCCAAACCCCTCCACGCTGAGCGGATACGGCATCAGCTGGCCGTCACGGTGAATGCTCTTGAGCTGCCGGGCAGTCAGATCGAGAACACATTCATACTGGTGCTCACCATCGGCAGAGGCGAACAGAAGATGCTGTACCGTCACCTTGTCGGCACTCTCGGCATGCAAAACGGTCTGCGTCGTGAAGAGCGCTCCGGCATCGAGGAGCATCTGTTTTGCGCGCGCTTCGACCGCAGTTGCATCGAACGGCTCGGGGATGATCTCCCCACTTCGCTCGCCTTCGGCGAGCTTCGCGGGGCGAGCGGGCTCAATGACGGGCGCAGGTAGCGGCGCGGGCTCGGTGTACGGGGCGATGGCATCGAGCTCCTGCCACCCGGCATAGAGGCTTTTTGCATCGTTGGAGAGACGGTCTTTGAACGGCTCGATGACGGTGTGCAGTGCATGCGCCATGCGCTCCAGACGTTCGGGGAAGCCCCTCTGCTCTGCGAAGGCTCTGTGTCCGCGCAGTGACTGCAGGAGCGGCTCAAGGAACGACTGGGGCTCTATGAGACTATTCACATATTTTTCCGTCTGCTCCGTCCACCGGTCCATGGCAAGAGCGGTGACGGCATCTCCACCAACATCGGAAGAAGGCAACTGGAGCCAGCGCAGAACACGGGCATCGGCAGAGATGCCGAGCGAGCCGGAGGTTTCCCAGGCCGCAGCCTGATAGTTATGATGAAACGATAGCAGGAGCCACAGGTCATCATCCCGGAGGTACTGCAGCAGTTCCTGTGACGCACTGGGACGCTCTGCGGTGTCAGCCAAGAGAATCGAAAGAGCTTCCGTCGAGAGCTCAGGCACGGAAGACGTGTCACCAGGCTGGAGGGACGGGGATGGAGGCAGAGCGGCAAGCGCATTGAGCTCATCGCGCAGAGAACCCTCCGGGATCATCTGTAACCGCTGCCGATCGGCCAGAGTAGCAGCAAGATCAAACTGTGACGGCAGTTTCCCGGCCGCTGCCCACGACCCCTGCATGCCCGCGGGGATGATCAAGCGAAAGGAACCGCGAGCGATCAGAACGGGGCTCGTCAGTGCATGGACGGAGAATGTCGTGCCGTTGCGCGTCACCAAAAATCCCCCATGGAATGCCGAGAGGAACACATCGTCGATTTGCACCTCTGTCATTGCCTCGGATGCAACGAGAAGTGTTCCCTGCCGCAGCGAGAGAACGTCGCCGTCATCGTGCAGCACGCCATCTTCCCGCAGGAGACCACGCACGCCGCGCGGGAGGGTGAATGTCTTGTCTGCATGCACGGCGGTGATGTCGCCCAGTGCGACGGTTCCGGTTTCCGAAGTCACCTGCGCCCGACTCGTCACGCTGACCCCTGCGACTGTCACAAGGAGCGAAAGCGCGAAGAGCGGAGCGGCCAGAAAGTGGCGGTGTTTATGCAACATGTGGATATGATGTTTTCCTCATATCATAGCAGAAAAAGACCGTTTTTGCAATCTGCTATCATGCCGCCACATGCGCATCCTCGGAATCGATCCTGGCCTGGCGACGATCGGCATCGGCATTGTGCAGGCCGACTCGGTCCACCGGATCATTCCCGTTGAATGGCTGACGATTGAAACGAAGGCGGGCGTTCCGACACCGGAGCGTCTGCGGGAGATTCACGATGACCTGTCCGCGCTCCTTGATGATGTCCAACCCGATTGCGCGGTCGTGGAACGGCTCTTCTTCGAAACCAATGTCCAGACGGCCATGGGTGTTGCCGAAGCGCGCGGTGTGATTCTACTGACGCTGGCGGAGCACGGTATAGAAGTTCTCGAGCCCACCCCGCTGCAGCTCAAATCGGCGATCACCGGCGATGGAAGGGCCGACAAGCGCCAGATGCAGGATATGCTGATGCGGATGCTGAATCTGACGGCTGTTCCTACGCCGGATGATGCCGCTGATGCACTGGCTCTCGCGGTGTATGGAGCCTTATCGAAAGAAATGATTAATGTTTAATCATTAAGAAATTTTGAAAGTTACGAAGTTCACAAATTTCTTAGTGATTTATCATTAGACATTTTCTGCATCCCGCTTCCCCCTGGGCTTCGCCACGAAAGGCTTGAGTGACTGAAGATCATTACGCCGCACAGCCGCGTCGACTTTGTCGAGATAGTGCTTGAGGTCTTCGGCGTACCGCAGTGACGGGAACTTCGCTTCGTACCGGGCATCGGCCGTGCCGTAGCGGATCTTGAGCGGGCGGGCGAAAAAGAAGACGTCGAGCACCCCGCGGTGGTCCACCTCACACTCCTGATACTGCGGCCATTTCACCGTGACGAGCGGTGCGTGGAAGAAGGCCGTGGGATTGGCGAGCAGAATGCGCTCCGTCGTCACGCGAAACGTCGCCTCCCGCCAGATGTGCACGCGCTGGAACACGATCACAGCCAGACAGATGAGGAATATCGCGGCGTACATCCAGACCGCCAACGTGGTCTCGAAGGCGAGGATCAAACTCAGCGCAGCAAGCACACTCAGGATGGAACCCACGATCAGCGTCTCCACGACGCCACGCAGCAACGCAATGATCAAAACGGCTGCGGATGACCGGCGGTCGCAGAGCAGAGTCTCGCCTTCGTGGAGGTAGCGGTCATGCATGGAGCGCAGTATAGGGGGCAACCCTCCCCTGCTCCACCTGGAACACGCTTCCGGGAAACTCCGCGCTGCCGGGAATATCTGTCGCCGTGAGGATCACCTGATGCGCAGAGAACGCACCGAGGAGTTTTTCGCGATGTTCAGAGTCGAGTTCGGAGAAAATATCATCGAGGAGAATCACCGGCTTCTCGCCCCGGCGCACTTCCAGGTACGACGCCTGCAGGAGCAGGAGCGCAAGGACGGCGACGCGCTGCTGCCCGCGCGATGCAAACGAAATGAGCGAACGGCCGTCCGCATGAATCTCCCAATCGTCACGATGCGGACCGACCGTCGTCGAGCGCAGAATCACGTCACGCTCGACGGACTTCTTCAACTGCTCCAGTATCTCCTGCCGCAGCTCTTCCTGTACCCGCGAGTCTCCGGTTCGCCGGTACGACACGACGACGTCGTTCCACGACTCTCCAAGCGCCTGCGTTTCCTCGCGCAGGGCCAGATTGAACGTCTCGACGAGCTCCAGGCGCAGGAGCGTGAGCGCGCTCCCGAGTAGAGCAATCTCTTCATCCCACGGCGCGAGGAATGACGCATCGGCAGTGCGCTCGGCGATGCTCTTGAGCAGCGCATTGCGCTGCTTGAGAACCTTCTGATAATCCATCAGCGACGAAAAATAGCCCGGCGACACCTGCGAAAGAATCTGATCAAAAAACCGCCGGCGCTCCGATGGAGGACCGGCGAAGAGTGCAAGCTCCTGTGGCAGGAAGGTGACGACGGGGAGACGACCCACCATCTGCGACAGCGAAATCTTCACGCCATTATGGAAGCAAACTTTCTGTTTCCGAGGGAGAACCTGGCTGACGATCTCCAATTCCTCGGTGGCTCCGCCGTCCGTCTTCATCCGGGCTCGGACCCGGTAGTGTTCTTTCCCCCACTGCCGCAGATCTTCTTCTTCGAGACCGAGGAACGATTTGGTGAGCGAGAGTAGCGCGATCGACTCCAGAATATTGGTCTTGCCGCTGCCATTGGGCCCCACGAACAAATGAAGATCATTCTCTGGAAAATCGACGGTCAGAGCGCCGTAATTGCGGTATTGCTCGAGGGAGAGAGACAGTAATCTCATGCGAGTTGCTGGAGAGCTTCATCATAGAGACCCGTCACAATCTCCACATACTCACTCCTTTTCACATACTGCGGCAACTGCGAGAGTTCAATCCACGCATGATTATCCACTTCTTTGCCGTCCACTGTGACGGTCGCATCATGCGGCGCGAGCGCGAACACATACTCGATGCGCTGGCCTTTCACGTTATCGGGACGAAACCGGCGGAACGACGCGGGGAAGTCGTACTGATAGACCCGCTCACTGACTCCGAGCACCCGGCAACCGGTGAGTGAGGCTTCTTCGTTGAGTTCCCGCAACGCCGCTTCCGTGACGCTCTCGCCGTCTTCGACTCCCCCCTGTGGCAGCTGCCAGGCGTCGCGCTTGCGCGGCTTGTGGAGCAGAAGGATGTGATAACCCCTCTCAACAGGTCGGAGAACGAGGATCGAGGCAGCGCGACGGTAGACGTCTTCCATACACCGATACTATACCCGGGTCAGCAGGAAGAGCCCGCACACGGTGCTGACAAATCCTGCGATCTGAAACATCGTGGGAATCTCGTGAAGGAAAACAGCAGCAACGAAGAATCCAACGATCGGAAACGCCACAATCATCGACGTCGCTTTGAGAATCGGCAAATACCGCAATCCTGCGTACCAAAGAAGTTTTGAACCGACGAGGACCACCAAGGCGTACGTCGGAATAATCCAGAACGGTCCCTGCATAGACAATGGAACGAACGGAGATCCTTCAACGATACAGCTAACCAGGAGCAGCAGAATTCCACCGAGTGATGCCCTCAGGAACATCGTCTGGAACGGATCGAGTGTTTTGAGCAACTTTTTCGCGCAAATGTTCCCCCAGGGATAGAAAGAAACTCCCAAAAGAATCAGGAGATCGCCGGTGCGAAGTTCCAAGGTTCCCTGGAAGAGCACCAGCAACGTTCCAATGAGAACGAATGCTGCCCCAACGTACTGCCGCAGTGGCAACTTCTCCCGAATAATGAAACTGAAGACGATGATGGCTGCGAGTAACTCAGTCTGAAGGAGCAGCGTCGTATTGATTCCTGTGCTCAATCGCGTACCTAAGAAAATGAAAATGGCAGGAATGACAGGAACGAAGAGTGTCATGCCAACCCACGGCCAGAATAACTTCCACGTAAAATTCCAACGACCGCGGTAGATTACCAATGCGCAATGAACGATAGCGGATAGCATCGTGCACATCGCCGCAAACCAGATAGGTGGGAACGCCAATGAACCCACATGGACTAACGCCGGATAAATACCCTCGATCATCATCGAAACGAGAACAAACCTCTGCCCAACACGTTCTTCCCGAGACATACACAGACATCATACAGAAAAATCTTCCCTCCTGAGCCTGTCCCGAGTAGCTCGCGGCGAAGCTGCGAGCGTATCGATAGGGGGAGGGGCAGGGGTGGGGGGATCCAGGAGATCGAAAAACTCCACCTGCCTAAGCGCTTACTTCGAATGTCTCTCCTCCTTCTGTTTCGTCGGCTTCTTGACCCTGCACGTGCTGCAGAACTTCGTCACTTTGAAGTCCTTCCACGTCTTCCCCTCCTTCTGCTTGTGCAAACGGACAGTGCCCACCCGCATATTGCAGTTGGTGCAGAACATGCCGAAGACGGTGCGCTTTCCTCGTGGCATAGCCCGGAGATGTTACTGAGCCGGGGCCAGGAGCGCAAGGCCTGAGAAGACGAGCAGGAAGCTCAGAATCTTGATGCGAACGGCCCGAGCACTGAAGATTTCGCGTGAGGAAATCGCAGGGAACACCTTCCAGAGAATCCACGCGAGCAGCAACACGAAGAACGGATGGACGTTGCCGACGATCGACACGAGCGATACTGGCCCGAGTGACAGGGCGACTGTTGTCAGGAAGGCACTCACGTAAAAGAGCCCGATGACCGTCCCGTTGAGCAGATGGAACGACGGTAACCGCGCCGATGGCGAGTGCACGATCGCTCTCAGCATCCGGGGAATGCAGAGCGGCAATATTCCGCAGAAAAGCTCCCGGCCGAGCGCCGCCCAGAAGAATGTGACGAAGACCGTCTCCCCGCTCTGGATCGCCGCCTTCTCGGCGAGGAGGAACGGCGCGAAGAGCACGGCGATGACGGGAAGCAGAAGTAGCGCCCGCGGATTGCCCACTGAGCGATGCCAGCACGAGAGGGATGCGATGCCGCTCAGCACAAGAACGGCGCCGATCGTCTGCGATCCGGTCCAGACCTCGTGAAAGAGGAAATATCCCAGCACACTGAGCAGCAGCGACTGCAACGCCCACGCGATGTTCACCAGCGAAACGTCAATGTATCGCAGGGAGACGAAAAAAAGCGCGTCGCCGACGTACGAGATCACGCCGGCGGCAAACAGGAGCAGCGCCCACTCCGACGAGATGTGTCCGTGGATGAGCGCGAGGAGCGCGAGCGCCGGCAGCGTGAAGAGACTCTGGTACCACTGCAGCACGTACGGACGCTTGTCGTAATGCGCGACGAGCACCGAGTTGAAGACATTCTCTCCTCCACGAAAGAATGACGAGAGGAGCTGCACGGGGAACCACATTGGTTGAGTATAGCTCACCCTCCCCCCATATACCCCTCTTTGCCCGCCCCCGCGGTACTGAGGAACTGAAACGCACTGTTCGCCGCCACACTCCCCTCCCCCGCCGCCGTCACGAACTGGGCGAAGTAGTTGCTGGCATTGGTGACGTCACCGGCGCCGAAGAATCCGGGGACAGACGTTTTCATCGCGGCATCGACTTTCAGGTACCCCTTCGCATCGACCTCCGCTCCCAGTTGCTTCCCCAGCTCCGTCGAGGGATTGGAGCCGACTTCAATGAACACGCCGTCGACGTTCAACGTCGTTGATCCGTTGAAAGGATTCTGCAGTGTGATTGATCTCACCTTCGTATCCCCGTGAATTTCCTTCAGCTGATTCTCGAGGACCATCACGACGTTCTTCCGTTCTTTGACCTTCTCGACCCAGAACGGTTCCGCGCGGAAGTCTTTCCTCCGATGGACGAGGTAGACCGTCTTCGCGACTTGAGCAGCGATCGCCGCGCCTTCCACAGCACTGTCCCCTCCTCCGATCACAGCAACGTCTTTGTTCTTATAGAAGAAGGCATCGCACGTCGCGCAGTACGTGACTCCCTTGCCGGAGAATTCCTCTTCGCCTTTGACGCCGAGGTGACGCTTGGCAGAGCCTGTTGCAAGGATGACGGTTTTGCCTTCGACGGTGTCACCGTTTTGGAAGGTCAACCGGAACCCCGGGAACCCGGTTGCCCCCTTGGCGGCGCCTCCGGCGCCGTTCGCAGGCAGAATGCCTGCGCTGATTTTCTCGATTTTTACGACTCTCCCACTCTTGGACGTCACCTCTTCGAAACTTTTCGCATGCTTCGCGAATTTCTCCATCAGATCCGGGCCCCGAATTTCTATTTCCCCCGGCCAGTTTCCCACTTCGGCGGCTGTGATGCCCATGCCACCCTCCACCTCACCAATGAGCAATGTCTTGAGCTTGTAGCGGGCGCAGTAAATCGCGGCGGTGTAGCCGGCGCAACCGAGGCCGATGATGATGACGTCGAACATAGGACAATGATCAATGATTGATGGTTATCCTTCAAGGGGAATGTAGGGGCTTTGCATGCAAAGCCCCTACGGGTGCGCATGGTATTTGTAGCGGCGCAGCATGCTGCGCCGCGCCATGATCAGCCGTTTGAAACCCACCCCCTCACCCGCATCGCCTCCACAATCCTCTTTACGCCAAGAATGAACGCTGCTTGCCGGTACGGAATCTTCCTGCGATGAACCTCGCGCCGGACATCCTTGTATGCGGTGAGGATCACGCGCTTGAGGTCGCGGTCGACCTGATCGTCGGTCCACTGCTCGCCACTCCGACCCTGCGTCCATTCGAAGTAACTGACGGTGACGCCACCGGCGTTGGCGAGCACGTCGGGGATCACTTTGATTTTGCGCTTCTGGAGGATGTCATCGGCTTCCGGTGTCGTCGGACCGTTGGCGAGTTCCAAGATGATTTTCGCTTTGATCTTGCTAGCATTCTTCCCCGTGATCACGTTATCGAGCGCCGCGGGGACGAGGATGTCACACGGGAGTTCGAGGAGCTGCTCATTGCTGACTTGGCGGACACGATCGAGCTTCATCTTCTCCGTATCACACACCGATCCTTTGCAATACTGACCTGTGACGGAGCCCGTTTTCTTCTTGTACTTTTCGATGCTGACCGGATCGATGCCGTCCTCGCTGTAGATGCCGCCGTGCGAGTCGGAGACCGCAACAACGGTATAGCCTGCTCCATGGAGGAGGTTGGCCATCGTCGCACCTGCGTTGCCAAAGCCCTGCACGACAACGCGCAGATTCTTGGAGTCGAGCGCCTCGCCTTCGATCAGCTCCTGGAGGATGAAGAATCCGCCGCGCGCGGTCGCGGTATCACGACCCCGTGAGCCATCATAACTGAGCGGTTTGCCCGTGATCATCGCGGGGGCATAGCTGCGCGTCAGCTTTTCGTACTCATCGCGCATCCAGGCCATGATCGCCGGCGTCGTATTCACATCCGGTGCAGGAATATCGATATCCGGACCCAGGTGCTCTTTGAACGCGCGGACGTACGCACGGCTGAGCTCCTGCAATTCACGCGCACTGAGAGTCTTGGGATCGCACTGAATGCCGCCCTTGGCACCCCCGAAGGGAATCCCGACGACCGCCGTCTTGACCGCCATCAGTGCCGCAAGCGCCTTCACCTCATCTTCGTCCGCCTCCGGGTGGTAGCGGATGCCGCCCTTGTACGGCCCGCGCGCGTTGTTGTATTGAATCCGAAATGCGGGGAACGAGGCGTTCTTACCGTCATCTCGCTTGATGCTGAGTGATTTTTTAAGATTGTGCTGCGGCTCAAGCAACAGCTTCTTCTCCATCGGAGAGAGTTTGAGCACCTCCATCGCATCTTTGAGGTTTTTGATAAAACGCTGGTACGGAGTCTTGGTGGCCATATGCCGTAAGACTACGCAACACGTCTCTGTCTTACAATCATCAGCAGACCATCGAAATGCCGCACTCTTCACACACCGCATCCAGAACCTGATTCTGCGCGGTGAGCGATGTCTGCGCCGCTGCCTCGGCACGCTTGGCATCAACATCAAACGCGCGCCAGACCTTCAAATGTTCTTCTTCTTTCAGATGTTCATTAAAGTAGACATGAGCATCATCGGAATTCAAACCGTAGAACTTGCAGAGACCATCCTTCTTCGTTGTCGCGATGGCGGGGAGCTCCGCCTCCATCGCATACATGCCGACGATCCCCTCCTCCGTTCCCTGCTCGGCGAGCGACTCCATAGCTTTGACTGCGTTCTGAACTTTTTCCGATGCCTGGTGATTGAGCAACTCGTCCTCCGAGATACCGAGACTGCTCGCGAAGCGCTTCCAGAGTTCCACGTGCTCCGCTTCCTCGACCATATTCTCTCGGATGCGATTTTTGAGATTCTGATCGGTCACGCGGACAGAGACCCTCGCCACAATGCCCGGGACACGCTCCACGAGGTGAAAATATTCTTTGGCGTATGTGCGAAGATGATCGAGCGTCAGTTCCCCCTTGGACCAAGCGACGTAGAAGGGATGTTTGAGGAGACTCTTGGAAGCAATCAGAGAATCAAGAACGGAGAGTTGCATGGAGCAAATGGGGAAGGTGCCCACAGCGTACCGTCACGAATGCAGCAACTCAAATAACCACCCGTAGATCCGCTGCGCCCCTTCCACAAGCCGCGGACCGGGCCTGTTGAGGAGCGAATCATCGATGACGCGGACATGACCTGACGCAACTGCACGCACGCTCTCCCACCCCTCGCGTTTCATGAGAATCTTCTTATCTGCAAGACTCCCCGCCCCGCACCAGCTGATGACGATGAGATCGGGATCGAATCGTGCAACGTCCTCAAGCGAAACTTCACGACTCAGCTCGCCGTCTCTGATCGGAAACGGCAGACCGCCGGCGATCCTCACCACTTCCGGCACCCAATTGCCCGATACCATTGGAGGCAGGTGCCATTCTTCAACATAAATGCGAGGATCTGGCTCCAGAAGAACGGATTTCTTTTTCACACTGTTAAACCCCTGCTGCATCTTCAAGACGAGAGCTTCCGCCTCCTGTGGACGCTCAAGAATCGTACCGAGCTGCCGAATGCTCTCGTAGATCTCATTGATCGTCCGCGGATCCTGATGAACGACGCCGAAACCAGCAGTTTTGAGTTCATGTGCGAGCCTCTCCTGAATGACGGTTCCCGTGATCACGAGCTCCGGAGCGATTTTCCTGAGCGCATCACTATCGATCTCCCGATGTCCCTTGAGGTGAGGAATGTTCTTCGCACCATCAGGAAAATTGCTGAACTGATCAACACAGACGATGTCGTTCTCCAGTCCAAGGGCGAAGAGAATTTCTGTTGCCGCGGGAGAGAGGCAGGCGATGCGAATATGTCACCTACACTATAGGAAGCCCTTCATTGCTCAGCAAAACATATCTTGCACGCGAACATGACTGGAGTACCATTTCCGCCCCTGCTGAGCACGTGCTCGGCGGGTATGTGGCTCAGCAATGAGCCTATTCTCGTTCCTTGAAAGGAGCCTCGCGTGAGCGCCTTCGCGACAGCGACACTGTCGTCGACAATCGCAGAACTCGACTTGGAATGCGTTTGTCACAAGTTGACGGATCCCCAAGGCGAATACTGCCTGACGGCAGCAGAAGCAGGTGAGTCTATCCAGGCGTACCGGCAGTTTCTGCAGGATCGTCTGGACAACCCTCACCAGATTGGACGTCCGTCACGGACAGCCGACAAAGCATGGCACGCGCACATTCTTCACACGAAGAAGTACGCTGCCGATTGTCAAACGGTCTTCGGCTACTTCCTCCATCACACCCCGAAAGACCAGGGGTGCGACGATGAGCCGTGTAACGACGGCAAGTGTCTGCCGGAGACTCCGCCCTGCGGTGCCGAGTGCGACTGAACTCGGGAGTCGTTCGTTCCGATGCCAAGGAACTGTATAACCGCCTCTTTCCCATCGTGGGGAGGCGGTTTTCATTTGCCCCACCTCCACCTTGGCTTTTCACCAGTCAAATAGCACATGCAGATGAGCAGCAGTAATCGACGCAGACGATGTCCTGACTGAGGCCGAGGCTGAAGAGGATTTCGGTAGCCGCGGGAGAGAGATGCGATGCGCACGGCAACAGTCTATGGCACTTTCTACCGCCATGAAATTTCCGCTTCAAGAGGCGCACATGGCGTTCTGCTCCAGTAAAAACGTGCGCGTATATGGACGGCAGAACACAGGTGTAGTAGCCTTTTTCTTCTATGGATTCCTCCCAAGGATCCGGCCTCTGGTTCGAGCGAAGCCGACAAGCAGAATTGCTTCTCCCGAATCTGCAACAGGCTGTTCAGGGGAACGAGCAGGAGGAGGTTAAAAGAATCATGCAGGTCATCTGTGGGGTGCTGACGGAAGGAAATCGTCTGGTGGAAACGATGGCTGACGTCAACATTGCGCTGAGAATATATGTCCAACTCGGAAAGCTGAAAAAACAGATGCAGAGTTGCCTCCGGAGCAATCAATCGGGCGGGGAGAATCGTGGTGATGATGAGGGCGACCGCGGAGGTCCGCCCTTCAGCCCCGTGCCCGTCGTCAGCCCGTCATCGGGCTCGGACGCTGTGGCCATTCCCCTTGCGACCTACACGGATGAAGTGCAAGAGATTGATGAGTCGGATCAAACATCATCCAAGCCCGGCGACGGCGGAAACGTGACAGCGGCGTGACATTGCGCATCCGCTTAGACCCTCATCACTTCTGAGAAATTACGCCTTGATCAAGCCATACATCTCATCCTCTAGTCTGAAGAAATCTGGACTCCGCTGCTGCCGCGGGCGCGGCAGTGTGTTGATAATGATTTTCTCCAGCTGCCCCGGACGCGGGCTCAGCACCGCGATGCGATCGGAGAGTTCGAGTGCCTCGGGAACGATGTGGCTGACCATGACGACCGTCATTTTGCGCTCGGCCCAGATTTGGAGCAGATCTTTGCGCAGCGCCGTCGCGGTGAAGGAATCGAGCTCAGAGAACGGCTCATCCAGGAACAAGATCTTGGGATTGGTGACGAGAGCACGGGCGAGCCCAACGCGCTGACGCATCCCTCCACTGAGTTCATGCGGGACCGATCCGGCGAATTTCTCCAAACCGAACCGCTTCAGCTCGGCCGTCACCGCGTGACGGCGTTCCTGCTCACCGATGCCGCGCGCGACGAGCGGCATCTCGACGTTGCCGAAGACCGTGAGCCACGGCAACAGCGCGAACTGCTGGAAGACGAAGCTACGATCGGCATGGAAGATACCGTCGGCGTAGTCGACTTGTCCTTCAAAGTTTTTCTCGAGGCCACTCATGATCCTCAGCAGCGTCGACTTGCCGCATCCCGATGCGCCGACGAAGACGAAAAACTCTCCCTCCTCGATCTGCAGCGAAACGTTCTGCACCGCCTGCACGCTGGTCCCGTGCGGGCCGCGGAAGGATTTGCTGATGCCGGTGAGGGTGATAGCGGGTCGCATACGGATTACTCTTCCATCGTGTGGTGGCTCCAGTCGAGGAGCGGAATCCAGAGGAGCTTGTTGATGACGAAGATCAGGATCAAAAAGCCGAGGATGCCGAAGACCGTCACGCCCGTACTGGTGGCGTTGCTCTGGAAGAATTGGCCAAGACCCGTCTGCATCCCGACGATCATCTCCGTGGCTACCAGCGCTTCCCATCCCTCGCCGAGTCCGACAATCGAGCCCGTGATGAGTCCGGGAATACTCAGTGGGAAGAGGAAGAGTCGCAGGTAATCCCACCCGCGCAGCCCGGCGATCTCCACGGCTTCCTCCCAGTCATGCTTGATCAGCTTCATCGAACTGAGAATGGAGAAGAAGATCGGCCAGATCACCGTGAGCACGAGGAAGACAATCGTCGTGAAGTTCGTCTGGCCCCAGAAGTAGACGGCGATCGGCAGTGCGGCAAAGGTCGGAAAGCTCTGGAGGACATCGAAGAACGGCAGCATCACGATCGCACGCTTGCCATGGTAGAAGCACACGGCCATCAGCCACCCGAGGATGACTGCTAGGATGTAGGCAACAAGCAGCCGCCAGCACGAGACGAGGAGATCGGCGAACAGCTGTGCCGATGCGATGTGCGCGATCTGCGAGAAGAGCAGCAGGTACACGAACGGCGCGATCACCGTGAGGAGCGTGATCCAGAGGTGCCGTTTGCTGCGGTAGATGCGAATGCGGTGCTTCTTCATTTCATCCTAGTATACAGGATTTCGTGACCCTCTGCATGGGGGGGGTGGTGCCGAAGGAGGGAGTCGAACCCTCACACCTTGCGGTACACGATTTTGAGTCGTGCGCGTCTACCATTCCGCCACTTCGGCATACATCAAGCATACCCTAGCCGTTAACCGCGGCGTAGTCCGCAGACGTCCGTCGCGGCTCGGCCGCGCCGAGACGGAAAGCCGGGCTGCTACACTGTTCTCTCTATGAAGCAGTACGGAACCTTCATCTTCGACTCCTACGCGTGGAAGCCCCACGCGGGGGCGATTGAGCTCACCTATTCGCTCGATGATGAGGTCAGCTTTACCGAGACGCTGACGATTCCCGCTCCCCCGTTCCTGAAGCCCGAAAAAGAAGAGGAGTTCGACCGGGCGCTCTTCGCG
>JAHFJP010000060.1 GCA_023245765.1 Candidatus Peribacteria bacterium | reverse complement strand
CCTCCTTCCAATTTCCGCGCAAAGGGAATCCCAAGCGCGTAGTTCTGGACGGTCAATTTGAAATCAGCCGCTTCTTCATTCGCGAGGATCAACTGATCGGCGCGGAGGAAGAGCCTGTCACCGTCGTGCAGGAAACTCGTGCCGTACATTTCCTCGCAGAGCTTCGCGACGTCATTCTGCCGTGCGATCGGGAGCAGTTCTTCCTGGAATCGCACGAATGGAATTTTTTCCGGCTGGCGCGTCGGCGCAGTCTTGCGCAGCACCGCACAGAAAAATCCTTCGGTGTCATATGTCTGGGGCCACAGGCGAACAAAAGGATGCGCGGACGGTTCCGGGAACGTCTTCTGCACGGTGATGGAATCAGCGATGGCCTGATCGAGATGTGCATTCGGGAGAAGCTGCCGCGGATCGAGGACTTCCAACTGAGTACTAAATTTATTCAATATACTGCGCATCACCTCCTCGTTTTCTTCGGGAGTCAGCGTACAGGTGGAGTAGACGATGCGACCGCCGATGTTCGCCGCATGCACGGCGGATTCCAGCAACTCACGTTGAAGCCTTGCCATTTTCCCGATGTTCTCCAGCGAGCAGTACATCAGCGCATCGGAATCTTTGCGCGATGTCCCCTGCGCGGTGCACGGCGCGTCGCAGAGCACGCGGTCAAAGCGTCCGGTCATGTTCTTGGCAAACCACTGTCCAACTTTTTTGGTGACGATGTTGTTCGTCACGCCCGAGCGGTGCAGCGCCGTCTTGAGTGTCCAGAGTCTCTTCTCCTGAACATCGTTGCAGACGATGACTCCACTACTCTGCATGCATGACCCCATCTGCGTCGTCTTGCTCCCCGGTGCCGCACTCATATCGAGAATCGTCTCGCCCGGCTGCGGATCGAGCAGAGCTGCAGGCAGCATGCTCGCGGCTTCCTGCATGTAGACGTGACCGAGCAAATGGAGAATGTCTTTGCCGAGGGCTTCATATTTTTTGTCACCCCGAGCGTAGTCGAGGGGCTCACGATCAACGAAGAACGCTTCGGCACACCACGGAACAGGACTCAGCACCCATCCCCTCTTCTGTGCTGCCTTCTTGAAGGTTTCAACAGACGTTTTAAGCGTGTTCACCCTCAGTGATTTGCGCAGCGGCTTCTCGCTCGCCACCTTGAGGGCGGCGAGGTCGGTGAAGGGGGCATAGCGGTCGAAGGGGTGCGGCTGCATTGGGCTCACTGTAGCGGGAAAGACGCTTGATTGCTGACGGGGGCTAGGATAGCGTTTCTCTCCTTATGCCGGACACCACACTGTCACTCACCCACTTCGCGAATCTTGAAGGAAAGCAACATCCGGACCTCCTGGAGCCGCTCACGAACGAGCGCATCAGTGAATTGACCGGTCTGACTGCCAAGCGCGTGTTCCAGTCGACGGGAATGGACACGCGGTACATCATGTCAAAAGGCAGACATCCGCTGGACCTCGCTCGGAGGGTCATGGAGCGATTCTATGCGCAGTCGGGCATCACGCCGCAACAGATCGGCGCCCTCGCATTTTCGCATACGTGCTATGACAAGATTTTTGCTGAGGAAATGGCAGATACACTTGGCAAAGAACTACATTTGCCGAAGGAGAATGTGCTGGGCCGTTCATACGGATGCGCCGGTTTCCCCGATATTCTCCAAAAAGCCGGTGTTCTTGCGGAGCAGCTTCCGTCAGACAGGCACTGTTTGGTCTTGAACGTGGAAACGCCGCAACTCAACAAGGACGCCCGGGACAAGTATGCGACGCCGATTTTCGCCGCGGGCGCCACGGCGACCACGCTGTGGAAGGGGCCGGGGCATCAATTGCTGTTTGCGGACGTCGATGACATCGTACCGGCAAACAATCCGAAAAAGGAAAAATTTTTCACCGTCGCCAATGAACTCGCGGAAGATTTTTGGGGGGAGAAACAAATGAGAATGGTCTCACACATGAACGGGAATTTGGTCTATACGAACGGACTCGAAACCATTGAACGCGCGGCCAGGGAGTCATTGGAAAGAGTCCTCAACATGGGTCATCTCGGTCATCGCATCGTCGTGGTTCCTCACCAACCGAACGGCAAAATGGTGCAAATGTTCGTCGACGTGGATGGCCCGGCGATGACGCGGGAAAATGACGGTAAGGTCATCTCCGTCGAATGGGTCAACGGCATGAACGGTATGGGTAACACGATTTCCGCCACTATTCCTTCCGTGCTGGCTCGCCTCTGGAAGCTTCTCCCGGGCATGCAAAAAGGGGAAATCGTTCTCTTCCCCGCCGCCGGTATCTGCGTGGAAAATCCGGAAGACAAGATGTCGATGGGTCATGGGGCCATGATCTGGAATCCAGGAGGGTACCGCGAAGCTTCCTGATGGCCTCCTCCTGGGAAAAACTCGGCGGTCTCGACGTGCGCGTGCATGCGTATGGCGAAAAAAAGATTTTCGTCGTGCCGGGCATTGCCGATGCGCCGGATGACTGGCAGATGGTTGCAGAAGCGGCGAGGTCGACTGTGCGCGTGCCCCGTCATCCATACCACACCGGTACGCGCGAGTACGGCCAGCAACTTTTCAATGGTGGAAGAAAGTACTCTCTGCCTCTCTCCGAAATTTCCAATGAATGCAACGACTACAGGTTATGCGTGATGCAGGCGATCCTGGAATCGGATTCAAGGATCCTCATCGGGCACTCGGGCGGATGCAGTGATGCTCTTGAATTCGAGAAAGCAGTGTTTCCGAATCCCGAATTTTCGTTGGAAAAACTCGTTCTCCTAGCGCTTCCCGTGCACGATCACGTCAGCCTGCTGGGGTCGGGAGGATCGGAAATTGTGAATGAATTAATTCATGAAGAGGGCATTTCCGAAGTCGTGCCTATGGCTCCGCCGAACGAGCCGAAAGGATCACGAATAAGGAGGTACAGCCCTGCCAACTTGTTCAGGACCGTAGACATCCTGCTCTACCCCCTGTGCAAGGGAATGCCGCCAGAAATGTACAAACAACATCTGCTGCGACACTGGCGCGAATACGGACCGCGGATCATGACGATCATCAAGCATGAATCTCCGGAGCATACGCATGTCGTAAAAAGAATTGCGCAAAAGCTACAGGAGCTGACTGACGGGAATGTCCTGGAGGTCAAACGGGTGCTCGCCGCGAGGATCGGGAAACCTATCTACACGCCGACAACGGTCGTCGCCGGTTCCGATGATCTGTGGTACGCGCGCATGCTTGCGGAACTGACCGCTCTCTTCTCACACCGGGCGGATTTCACGACCATTGAAGAATTCGAGACCGCGCATTATCCGCAAGTGCACTGTCCGGAACGGGTAGCCAAGGTGCTCCGATAAAAAAAGTACCCGTGTATCGATTTTTCCTCTTTTCTTAGCGATAAAAATGTATATGGCGGATCTTGATAACGCAGAGCAGAAATGTGAAAATTGCTTGTCATGGTTGCACAGAAAGAACAGCTAGCGAACTGGGAGGGGCAGCTGAAGAGACTCGACAATACCAATTGTACGTACGTTCACCATGCGGCCGATACTGACTTTGGATTTGCTCCTTTGTGTCCAGACGCAATCCAGAACGGTCGCCACGGATGCGCACACGCGACCAATTATATTTTGGGCGTGGTTATTAGAGAAATGACCAGATCGGGAGAGTTGCTTCCAGATGAAGGCGAGGGAATGTTCAATGTTATTGCTGCTGACACTCATGGAAAACTTGCGGTGGACGACCATACAATCGCACTCGAGCCCGTAGATGATGCTCGACATACAGTGATCAAAAAAAATCAGAAAACCGTCATTGACCATCGCCAAAGAATGACAGATGTCGTCCTGGGAATTATTCACGACAGGATGGAAGATTTTGAACCCGATACGGGCGGACGGATAGGCTTGCCCCTTATCTAGATGGCATCAGGCAAGAGCTGATGCATTCGTTTGTGCTCTCACCAGCGGCCAGAGAGTTTCGGCGAGCCTCTCAATAGTAATGACAAGGCCCGCAGCGACAATAGTGTCAGGAACATCAATGTCTCTACCGGCCTTCGTCAATAACCGTGCACGGAGCAGGCGGCGAAACTCAACGACCATGCTTGTCCCCAGCATAAATGTATTTCCATTCACTTTGATGTCCTGACCGTGCAGTTCCTCCACAAACTTGGCCAGATCAGTTTCCAGGGCGCGCCGGTTGGGAAATGCATTGATCTGCATACAAACAGGTATTGAGGCAGATGATAGTGTTTTTTTGAGGCAAGTCGAATCACCCTTCGCTACGCTCAGGGCAGGCTCCAATCTCCTTCTTCGGCTTATACGACCAAGCTGACTAATTTCCCTTTCACGTAGATTTCTTTTTTGACGGCTCCGGTCAAAAACTTCTGCACATTCGTATCCGCTTTCGCAGCCGTCACGATTTCCTTCTCCGTTGCACCGGAGGAGACTTCCACCTGTCCACGTAATTTCCCATTCACCTGCACAGCGATGACCATCGTGTCTGTGACAAGCAGTTTCGGATCATGCTTCGGCCACGATTGATCAATGATGAAGCCTTTTCCTCCGAGAACTTCCCAGAGCTCCTCACTCAAGTGCGGCGCCAGCGGCGCGAGCAATATCGCGAAGGTCTTCGCCGTCTCCGTCGACCAGGACTTTCCTTCGACGGCATTCAGGAATTCCATGAGCGCACTGATCGCCGTATTGAAATGCATTTTCTCCATGGATTCGGTGACCTTTTTTATTGCCCTGTGGATTTCCACGATTACCTCTTTGGAATCGGCGGCGCCTGCGGCGCCGTCGCGGGTCGAAGACCCGCGCTGGGTCGCGAATATTCTCCACACGCGCTGGACAAACCGATCCGTCCCCTTAATCCCTGTGTCACTCCAATCCCCTCCGTCGGTGAACGGTCCCATGAACATCAGATACATGCGGAAGACGTCGGAGCCATGATGGTCGATGAAACTGTCGGGCGAAACAACATTGCCTTTGGACTTACTCATCTTGGCACCCTTGTTGGTGATGAGCCCTTGATGAACTAATTTTTGGAACGGTTCTTCGTGCGATATGAAGCCGAAATCTTTGAGTGCCATCATCACAAATCGCGCATAGATCAAATGCATGCATGCGTGCTCTGGACCACCGATGTACATATCAACGGGCAACCAGTTTTTCTCGAGAGACTTATCAATGAAATTCTTCGGATCGCCCTCCATCAGGTAGCGCAGATAGTAAAAGCTCGAACAGACGAAGGTATCCATGGTATCGAATTCCGGCCTCCAGCCCTTGCCGAAAATCTTCTCCGTCCGCTCAATAAATTCTTTGGACTCGGTGAGCGGCGACTTGCCCGTCGGTTTGAATTCGACGTCGGTGGGCAGCAGCCACGGCAGATGTTCCTCGGGGATCGGATGTGCCTTGCCTTCCGGATCGTAGACGATGGGGATGGGAGCGCCCCAGTAGCGCTGACGACTCAGGAGCCAGTCGCGCAATCGATAGTGAACGGCGCGCTTCGCGATTTTCATCTCATCGACCATAAAATCCAGAATGTCTTCGCGCGCCTCGCCCCACTTGCGGCCTTTGAATTTCGCGGGC
>JAHFJP010000059.1 GCA_023245765.1 Candidatus Peribacteria bacterium | reverse complement strand
GCTCTTGCCCCCTCGGCTCCTTCGAAATATTCCAAGCTGGGTCTTGCAGATTGCGGATGACGCAATGCGAGAATTTGATGCAGCACGGTATCCGCTTCACCTCGTCTCCTCTCCAGCTGCCTCTGCTTCTCGTTGATGTAGTGAAGTAGATGATCCGGTTCGCGAGGAGAAAAATACTGGACGCGATTGCGAATGATTTTGGAAATGAGGCCTTTCTCCAGGAGCGAGTGCAGAGTGATATACCCGGTTCCTCGGTTCATACCGGCCTTCTTCGCCAGTTGGCTTGTTGCCTGAGTGCCGTACCGCTGCAACGCTATGTACATGTGGGCTTCTTTGTCTGTTAAGCCGATAGAATGGAGGAAGTCTCGGATCATCCTTAGCGTCAGTATAGCTGCACAGAAGCGATCGAACACTTCATCTCCCGCTGCATCGATTGAATTGCGGGCATCCGCAACGTACACTCGTCCGGCTGATCTTTCTGAAATCATTTTATGTGGGTCGGCCCCGCACCAGTCGCTTCGCTCCGGTGCAGGGCGAGTAACTCTGCTGTTACACTTCTCACACGTTCTCTGTCATTTTCGTGGGTCGGTACCGAAGTGGTCAAACGGGGCAGACTGTAAATCTGCTGGCTTTACGCCTTCGCTGGTTCGAGCCCAGCCCGGCCCACCAGAATTCTATAACATCAAAAACACTGCCAGAAATTTTAGGCTGGGCGAGAAGCCTGTCCTGAGCAAGCGAGCGGAGCGAGCGCGACGAAGGAAGCCCAGCCCGGCCCACCATTCCATACGTGTTAAAAATGATGAGGCGTCCCCCGCGTCAGTTTGTTGTAGATGGAGATCCGGATCCTCGTATCATTTTCAATCAACCGCAGGGAGGACTCATCGGCTCCCGTTTTTTCCCGTTCACGAAGATCCATCATCCATTGGTGGTATGCATCCAGCCTGCCGTCCCGCATTGCATGCTGGTACTCTTTGTAAATTGCATATTCATGCCGGTACTCAAATTCATATTCTGATAATTTTGCGCGAAACACCTGATTGCCATTGGGATCATTCAGGATATTTTCACCGGTCTTGCGTACGTATGCACGAACCGCTTTCTGAAAAAGATTGAATCCATCCTTATGTGCGGCAAAGGCTTCCCATTTCTCATGGGTTTCCATATAGGGCATATAGTCCGTTGGATAGATGTCCGTGCGCAGCAAGATGCATATTTTGCCGTCCAGCGGAAAATTTATACCCTTTGCCTGCTCAATTTCCTCGCGGCTCATCTCTGGGAAATGCCTGCTCACGATGGCGATGAATTCCTCTTTTGAGACATCGACAATCATCAGTTTTTCCTCAAAAAACTTCTCAGCACCGGACCGCTTTTTCCCGATCGAGCTTGGTGGTATTTTCTCCCCGTTCATTTATATATTATAACACATTAAAAACAAACAAACAAACTGCGACAGGCGATCAGATCCCTCCCTTCGCATCACACCAGCCCTCGCTCGCTGCGACGAGCTACGGCCGACTGCTATCCTCCCTTCGCATCCCAGCTCGCCTTTACCGCCGGACTGAGGCCGCCGTTATAGAGCTGCGCGCGATACTCTGCGTCGATCTTGGAGAAGTTGAGGTCAAACGATACCTCGGGCTTGCCCTGTCCCGCCGTGCCTTCGATCTGCAATCCGGTGACGACGATGTCGCCGAGCGTCCACTTGGTGTAATCCTGTCCCAAAGAATTTCGGATCGTCAGAACCGCTTTCGAGATGCGATCGCGCACAGCAGTCTTGCGCATGAGGAGAGGAGAGGCTTTGTCGAGCGCGGTGACGACGTGGAAATCTTTGATCTGGGCCTTCGCAGAGGAATCAATAGCTCGCGATTCTCCCCAGTTGAATGATCGTACGTTGAGGTCGCCCACGTGATCGGATTCGGTTGCCTCACCCTCGACGCCGTCGATTTTAAGGAAGATCCGGTCACCGCCGGAGGGCTTGGGCAGCGTCTGTGCATCGGCGTGCGTCCACGCAGCGGGACCTGCGGGCGCCATGAACAAGACA
This sequence comes from Candidatus Peribacteria bacterium, assembly GCA_023245765.1. Taxonomy (GTDB): domain Bacteria; phylum Patescibacteriota; class Gracilibacteria; order Peribacterales; family Peribacteraceae; genus JABFSS01. Next base: position 3,580 of record JAHFJP010000059.1, on the reverse strand, counting down.
GCTGCAGTCACCATCAGGAGAACGGACGCGGGGAGGAGGGGACGGATGTGGAGCACGAGCGATACTCTACGTTCATTCTGTGAACCTTCAAAACGCCGATGAAGTATTGCCCGCAGTTTTTTAAAAGATGTCGATGCGGTTGTGTTGACGGTGGGGTGTACGAGTGTACACTCACGCCATGTCCAGCAAAGGAATCGTCATCGACTGCTCAGGGTGGGCAGTAGCACCCTCCGAGGAGAATCATTCATTCGAGAATCTCCTCCAGTCAGTCCGGTCACTCTCGGGGAGCTCACCAGTGCATGTGTACTTACGCAGTACCTTGAGCGGGCAGATACCACGCCGCTATCAGACGATGCTCCAGTCCTTTGGCTGTGTGGTCACCATGAAAATGCAGTGCTAACGCGGGGGAGGACACACACAGAAACATCACTTTGAACTCAAAAACTGTTCAGTTTTTTCCTCTTCATATCCTCACAAAGTACTTTCGCGTTCCCAACCATAAGAGTGCAATGCTGATGGCAAAGACTGCCCAGAGGCCTGGTCCCGTATGGGGCTGCTCCAGTGGCTGTGGTGTCACGGGTGGGTACGAATTCTGCGGACCCGAACCGACCGGTTCGATTGTCCCGGGAGCTGCGTACGTATCGAGTGTCGTTCCGTTGCTCTGACCCGTCGGAAAGACCTGGATGGAGGTATCGACCGCCGGCGCGCCGGAGGTCGCTGTTCCCGTGGTCGTCGTCGGAGGAAGACTCGGTGCACTGCTGGCAGTTACCGCAGGTGCAGTGGATTGCACCGACGACTTCGAAGACGTCTTGGACGAGGATTTGGTGGATTTTGTGCTCTTGGATGACGATGATTTGCTGGTCGATTTCTTTTTGGATGATCCCTGACCGGATGGAAGATTGACATCATCGAGGCCGCCGAATGTGCCGCCTTTCTTGGAGGACGAGCTCGACTCGACGACGCTGCTCACGATGATCGTACCGCGCAGCGTCTGGTCAGTGGTGGAATTCACCGAATGCTCCCGATCCGGTTCATTCTTTCCGATTGTGAAACTTTCTTTGCTGCCAGGGAAGATTGCCGGCGTGTTCAGATATGCGCCGCTGCCGTCTCTGAGTGTCTGCGATGTGAGAATGTGGGGAATCGACTGGTCATTGATCCATGTGATCGTCTGTCCCGGTTTGACGGTGACACTTGCCGGCTGGAAGCCGGTGGTGCCGGTGATTCGAATTTCGATAACCGGGAGGACAGCCGATGGTGCTGTGGACGATGACACGGGTACGGCGGTGCCTCCGGTTCCACTGACCTGGGCGTTCATGGCCTGCCAACCTCCTGCAAGTGTGAAGCCGATGAGCGAAAAGGCCACGATGCCGACCATGGCTCCGGGCAGGCGCGACGCCGGACGAACGGAGACACGGTACGGATTTCCTGCAGCGGCTGACGGTGCGGGAGCCGGGACAGCGCTTGTGCGGGCGGCGATGTCATCGTCGCCCGTCGAATGCCAGTGGGGGTGTAGATCGGTCATCGAGGAAGGGTTTTTGCGGCGGTGACTTGCCTGCGCACGGCGAGCAAGGTGCCGACGGCGGCGGAGCCGAGGAGCAGCAGCAGAAAGCCCGAGGGGGATCCGGACTTGCCCGGCACGCCTGACTCGAGCGGACGAGTGGGATGTTCGACGGGATTGACCGGAGCGATTTCCTCCACCATTCCCTCTTCAATGGTTTCGAGCGCTCCGATGATGGGCGACGATGCAGTCGCAGGATTGCCGATTTCTACAGACGCTTCTGTGCTGAAGGCCGTCTCCCGGTTTCCGTCATCCACGCCGCGCACGGCGACGAAGTAGGTCTTGCCCGCGGGCAAATCACGAATGATCGTGCCGCGTGCCGCGATCGAGACGCTGCGGCGCTGCAGGTAGCGACCCGCGAGCGTGCCGAAGTACACGTTATACCCCTGGAGCTTGGGGTGATTGAGTCCGTCCCACGTCACATAGAGGAGCTGGTCTTTGGTTCCCACACGGACGTTCTGGACTTGGATGGTCCCAAAGGATAAAGAGGCCGAGGATGTCGACGATGCTGACGTCGACGATATCGCTGCTGCCGAAGAGATGCTCGATGTGGAGCTCGACGAAGTCACGGTGTCCGCGGCAGGCGGGAGCCCTCCTACCGCGCTACTTTCAGATGCGGCGACGGACGACGAATTTGCCGCGACGGAAGACGAGGATGCTTTTGGTACAACGGGAGGCGAAAACTGCACCAGAAGTGTTCCGAGTGGTGCCATCAGCAGATTTTGTGCCGATGATTTCACTGTCGAGACGAACGTGTGTCCATCCGTGCTGCTCCGCTGGTCGTAGAAGCTGAGCGGCGTCCCGGCGACGGCGATTCCCGGTTTCACCGTAAAGGTCAGTCGCGCGATTGGCAGGAGTGCGTCGGTCGGTTCTTTGCCCGGTTCGGCGCCTGCCGCAATCTTCGCGTACCCCGAGAGTGCAACGAAATCCGCTTCTCCGGGAGTGACGGTGGGCAGGATGTGGTTCACGACGATCGTTTTCCCTTCGAGTGCCTCAGCATCGTACGAGATCCAGATGCGGATTTTGTTGATCGCCTCCAATGTCGGATTCCAGAGAACGAGATCCATATCGAGAGTGTCTCCCGCATTCAGTTTTGGCGTGATCAGCGTTGTCGGATCCTGAACATCGAAGACCGGACAGATGGTTTGATCTGTCTGTTCACAATGCGGTCGGAGAAACACCATCGGCACATTTTCCTGGGCAGAGAGTCGTGTGGGCATGAGCAGCGCAGCCACACCCGTGAGTATGAGAGAGGAGACGAGCCGTCGGGGGAGGCGCGGATTTTTGAACATTGTTACCGGAGGGAGAGGTGGCGCAGAACGTACCCCAAATCTTTTTCCGTCAATCGCAGATCACCGTCCGTGTCTCCCGTCTTGATCTGGCGCGGCGATGGGGATTCGAGGCCCTGTGCGAATTGATAGAGCAGGTATGCGTCGTCGGAATCTATTTTTCCGTCATCATTCACATCTCCCGCGTTGCCGCGGACAAGTTCCTGCAGTGCCGCTTCACTCGTCGCAAACGGATGTACGTCGCCCGCAGTCTCGATGCCCATCGCAAATGCGCCGACCGCGCAGAGCATGCCGAGACTCAGCGTTCGAACCATCGTTGCCGTGAGGATGTTGCGTGTCTGTTTCTTTTTCATAAATCTCATTATTATAGTCGAAAAGTGCATTTCTCTCAATCTGCGCCTGTTTGACTATCACTCAGATATTGCCGAAATATATCTTCTTTTCTGCTAGATTCCCGGTGTGCCCAATATCTTCCTGTTCACCGGCGAAAATGCCTTTGCTTTGCGCCAGGAGAAGCGCCGTTGGGTAGCGCAGTTCACGGAAAAGCATGGTGTGGAGAATGCCTTACAGATTGACGGATCAGGTGTTTCATTGCGTGCATTACTCGATGAAGTGAGCGCCAGTCCCTTCATCGCGAGCAAGCGTCTCGTCGTCGTGCAGGGAGTTCCGCGTCTGTCCAAAGAGGAAATGCAGGTACTGCTCCCTGCCGTTCATCCCGATTGCGTGCTCCTCT
>JAHFJP010000058.1:2949-5633 GCA_023245765.1 Candidatus Peribacteria bacterium | reverse complement strand
ACCGTCTCCCTCCTCATCGCCGCCTACAACGAAGAAGCGTCTTTGGAGCGCACCATGCACCGCGCGCTCACCGTGCTGCGCGAATGTTCGCCGGAGGGTGAGCTGATTGTGCTCGATGATTGCAGCCGCGACCGCACTCCGCAGATTATCGCCGCGTTCGCCGCCGCAAATCCCAAAGAAGTGCGGGCTCTGCGGCACGAGGTGAACGGCGGCATCGCGAAAACGTTTGAGGATTTGTATCGTGCGGCGACGAAAGACTTTGTGTTCCTGATTTCCGGTGACGGCGAATATCCACCCGAAGCGCTGCGACTCTGTGTGCCATTGATGGACCGCTTCGACATCATCGTCTGCCGCCGCATGACCAAGCAGTACACGCTCTACCGCAAAATCATCTCCAGTTGCTACCGCTGGAGCGTGCTCCTGCTCTTTGGCGTCGAGCTCTACGATCCGGGCGGAGTCAAAGTGGTACGGCGCGAGATCTACACATCGGTTCCTGCGCGAAGCACGAGCGTCTTTGTGGAAGCGGAGAGACTCATCCGCGCGGTCAAGCGCGGCTACAAAGTGACGCGCGTCGATATTCACCAGGAAAAGCGCGTGGGCGGCAAAGGTCGCGGCGCCAAGTTCAGCAACGTCTGGGGGGCGTTCTGCGATTTGCTCTCGGTGTGGGTGGAGCTCGTCATTCTCCGGCGGAAAGAGCCGCGATATGTTCGGTCAGTTTGAGCGCAGCGTTTGCTGACGCATATCGGTTGTCGAACATCATCGGAATGCTCCATACCGTGGAACTCAGTTGCATGATGCCATCCTCCAGAACGACGGAGTTCGTCGGATCATTCTGAATATGCTGAAACGTTGGCGGCGTTTGCTGCATGCGGAGGATGCCATCCCGGCTGGCACGCGTCAGGGCATCATGCACCTGCGCTTTGGTGAGTGCTCCGCGAAATGCGATCGCCATGCGGCAGCGAGAGACGTCCAACGTTGGCGTTTCTATCGCCTCTGCCTGAATGAACGGAAGGCGATCCCCGAAAAGTTTTTGAAGTACCTTCTGTGATCCTGATCCTCTCTTGGCAACGACGAGATCCTCCGCACCAAGCTTCCCGCGTCGGGCTTGCTCTAACATTTCGTGACGTTTTCGTTGCGTCTTGGGGTGCAGAATATCGAGCGAAATGCCTTCAAACGCATGTCCGTCATCCAGGAATGCCTTGAGGACGTGCGCGCACGCACGGGAAGAACATGAACCGTTATCCACCACGGTATCCGTGGGCTGGAGCCCCTGTTCATTGAACCCATAGACAATCGTCTTCGCACTTGCATTGGCCGACGGCGCAGTAATCACAACTTGTTGCGCTCTGCCCGTCTCAATGTGCGACCGCTCATTTTCGGCTCGTTCCAGAATTGCACCGGTCGCCTCGATGACGCCCCAGACTCCGTACCGCGACCAGTCGATCATGGATTGCAGTCCTGCGGGAGGTGCAACGGCAATCTTGAGTGTGTCGATGGCGATGGTCCTTTCGTCTTCCCTGCGCAGCAGGATCGGGGGCAGTCCGTAACAACCACTGTTCACTTCGCTCACGATTTGCGCGGCATCACGACCGATGTCATGAATGACAGCAACATCGGGTATGTGTCCGCCTTTGGACATCGCATCGGCCATCAGGACGAGAATCGACCCGCCGGTATTCCCGACGCCGTTGATGCCGAGCTTTCGCTCCATAAAGTGGACGATGATAGCATATATTTTCCCGTGTGAATGCTACGATAGTGGCCATATGCAGCGCCATCCCACCCAACTCGGCGTCGGCACGCTGGAACTGACCGCCGGGGAGAAGGCAAACGTGATGAAGGTGCTCGAGAGCAACCGCCTCTCCTACGGTCCGTTCATCCGCGAGTTCGAGAAGCGCTTCGCGCAGATGCACGGATGCACCTATGCGGTCTTCGTGAACAGTGGAACGAATGCGTTGAGTATTGCTGTGGCGTGCCTGAAGGAAACCGGAGGATGGAAGGATGGTGATGAGGTCCTCGTCCCCGCGTTGACGTTCGTCGCAACTGCGAACGTCATCCTTGAGCATAATCTCATGCCGGTGTTCGTCGACTGTGATCCAAAAACGTACAACATTGATCCGGCAAAAATCGAAGTGAAGATCACGAAGAAGACCCGCGCGATCATGCCGGTCCATCTCTTCGGTCAGATTGCGGACATGGATCCGATCCTCTCCATCGCAAAGAAGCATGATCTGCGGATCATCGAAGACAGCTGCGAAACCGTCGGTGTGAATTACCGTGGCAAGCCCGCGGGCTCCTTCGGCGACATCAGCTGCTTCTCCACGTATGTCGCGCACCTGGTCGTGACGGGCGTGGGTGGTCTGGCGGTGACAAAGGATGAAAAATACGCCGAGATCATCCGCAGTCTCGCCAATCACGGTCGCGATAACATCTACGTGAGCATCGACGACGACAAAGATATCGACGGTTCAAAATTCCATGAGGTGATCCGTCGGCGCTTCCGCTTTATCCGCCGGGGCTACAGCTGCCGAGGGACCGAAATGGAAGCGGCCATCGGCATCGGACAGCTTGAACGGTTCGGGGAGATCCTGAAATCCCGCCAATCGAACGCCGCAGCGTTGATTGAACTGCTCAAACCCTATGAAAAATTCCTCCAGCTTCCGTGGTACGACACGCAGAAGCAG
>JAHFJP010000058.1:0-2849 GCA_023245765.1 Candidatus Peribacteria bacterium | reverse complement strand
AACTCGGTGCTGATGTTTTCGCGCCGTCGCGCGCGGACGGAGATCTCCGCGACGGGGATTTCTGCAAAAAAATCATTTCCGGTATCGATCATGTCTTCCACCTCGCGTCGTTTCGCCGCAACGTCGCGTATCACCTGGAGCATCGTGACGAAGTGTTCGGGAACAACTGCGCGATGACGTACGCGCTGAGTATGGCACTCGTGCAAGCAAAAAAATCCGTCCCAGTGACCTTCTTCAGTACCGCGATTCTCGGAACATTCGACCCGGCGATCACACCGGAGACTATTGAAGATGGATATGCGGCGGCGAAACTCTACTGTGAGCATCGATGGCAGGACGTCTGCGCAAAACTGAACTCTCCTCTTTTGATCATCCGCCCTGCAAGTGCCTACGGACCAGGCGATACGTTTGGACCCGACGCGAATGTGATTCCATCGCTCATCAAAAAATGTGCGGAAGGGAAAGACTCGTTCACCGTCTGGGGAAGCGGCAAACAGAAGCGCTGCTTTCTCTACGCAGAGGACATGCCGAAGGCGTTGATGACATTGATTGATGGCAGCGTCACGGGAACGCAGTATCTTTGCCCGCCGGACCTCGTGACGATCAAGCACCTTGCCGAAAACATCCGCGATCTGGTCAAGCCGGATGCCGGGATTGTCTTTGATGCCTCGAAGCCGGAAGGGCCGTCGTTCCCGCCGCTTCCGTTGCACCCGATATTGAACGGATTTGAATGGACGGGACTTCGTGACGGACTGAAGAAGACCATTGAGTGGGCACGGAGGAACAAAAACTTGTAGTAATGGTTCCTCGTACGCTTCCGGCTCCGCAGACGAGCGTACGAGGAACGTTCCGCACTGAATGGATCAGGTATAAGATCCTGCCGTGCCCGCCAACTCCACCCTCATCATCATTCCGTCCTTCAACGAACGCGAGAATATCGTGCAGCTGATCGACCGGTTGTTCGAGCTCTACGACGGAATCGACATTCTCGTCGTGGATGACTCGTCACCGGACGGAACGGCGGAGGTTGTACGTGAAGCACAGGGAAAGCATGGTGAGAAATTGAAGCTATTGGTTCGGCAAGGCAAAGGCGGACGCGGATCGGCGGTGATGGAGGGCTGCAGAATAGGACTCGCTGATACATACGAGACAATTATGGAAATGGACGCCGACTTTTCGCACAGACCGGAAGAGGTCCAACTCGTCCGTGGGAAACTTGCGGAGGGCTGTGACTGCGTGATCGGGTCGCGCTATGTCCCGGGGAGCGAAATCCGCGAGTGGGGGCTCAAGAGAATCATCTTCAGCAAGCTCGCTAATCGTTTTGCGCGCCTCGTACTCGGAATTCCGATCAACGATTACACCAACGGCTTCCGTGCCTACTCGCGCCGCGCGCTGCAGGCGATTGATTTTCAGAAAATCGACGCGACGGGCTACGTCGTCCTCTCGGAATTCGCATGGCAGATCCATTGTGCAGGACTTCGGTTCGGTGAAGTGCCGACATTGTTCGTGAATCGCAGGCGTGGAGCATCGAACCTCGGCTTCCACGAGATTAATGAAGCATTTTTCTCGGTATTGCGTATCCGCTGGCCCCACCTCTCGTCGCTGTTCATAAGTCTTGGACCGTTTCTGCTGCGGGGGATCATCGGCGCAGCCGTCGATCTGGGATCGCTCTGGATTCTCGTCGCATATCTGAATATGAATCTCCTCATGAGCTTCATTCTCTCGAGCCTCATCGCGGGATCCGTGATGCTCGCGCTCCAGCGCCGCCGCTGGGGAGGGCATAAGAACGTACCGTTTGAACAGTATGTGATTCTGTACGCCATCATCGCAGTGATGTGCGTTCTTCTGACGATTCCGCTGTGGACAATGGGCATCAATTATCTCTTCGCAAAAGCTCTCGCCATCGTTCTTGTTGCTCCGGTCAGTTATGTCGTACGGCGTGTTCTTTTTTGAGAGTGTCAGCTCCCAACCGCAAACGCAATCACCCCCCACGCCAGGAAAATATTCACTGCGCCAATGATGAGACCCATCCAAAGCGGAAGGCGGCGGAGCAGAATCCAGATCATCAGGAGCAGCGGCACACCCATCGAGAGCATCAAATCCACGTCCCGGGGAAAACCGAGATCGAAATTCCAGAGAACGATAAACGCGAAGTATCCCAGAGAGGTGATGCACAAAAATGTTTCACTGAGGCTCCACGATTCACGCCGAAACCACCGCAGACCGACGATGAATGGGATAGTGATGGAGAGCGGCACCAGCAACTCCAGAATATTTTCGACAAAGACAAAATGTGTGAAGGAAAAGAACGGATACCAGTTATATTCTGTAGGTTTGTCGATCGTGAGAGGAACAAATGGCCCACCGGGCCCGCCGTTGGAGTCTCCGACGACAATGGTAAACCCTGCAAGCATCAGAATCAGGACAACGATGACAACGAGCGCGGCAGCTGCGCCGAGAGCGAAGAAAACTTCTCTGGAAATCGGCCTCCATCCATGCCCCCACTGCCGCAGGAGCACCAGTGCGGGGAGAGCCGGCAGCAAAAATGTGTTCTGGCCATGAATCAGACATGCAAAAGACAGCGAAAGAGCGGAAAGCAAAAGCTGGGAGCGGGATTCATGCTCATCCGAGCGCAGATAGCGGATACCAAAGAGGAGAAAGAGGAGAAAAAACGGTGTTGAGAGAAAACTCACTTCCAGAAACCCGAAGAAAAAGAGCCAATGGAGTCCGGATCCCAGATACAGGAAGGCCCCAAGCGATGGCTGCCATGATTTGGACGCATGTTCTTCCTTGTAGAAAAAGAATGTATCGATTGTTTTGAAAAACACGAACGCACAAGCGACACCGCT
>JAHFJP010000027.1:7576-20093 GCA_023245765.1 Candidatus Peribacteria bacterium | reverse complement strand
TGAAGTTCAAAAAGAAACGAGCTCCCAAGGGAGCTCGCGTCTTTTTCATTGGTGATGGAACGTATTAACTCTGATAGCTCGTCGATTTAACCGTCGTTTCCGGATACTCGACCCAGAGGTACGGCGTCGTCAACGTATCCTGGTCGAGCCATTTGAAGTGGCTTGCGGTGGCGCCGAAGCTCCCGAGCAAGATGGAGTCGAAATTCATGAGACTGACCTGGAGCGTGGAAGCCTGGGTGCTGTTCACTTTCGGATTTGTGATGTTCATCTGCAGCACGAACGTTTGCGCACTTGCCTGGTCGATAACCGTATTCACCGTACTTGGCAGGCTTATGCACTTGGCGAGGAAGGATCCCGTCACCGATCCTGCGAGCGGTGAACCGTCGGTTGCCGTCGGTGAGCAGGATGCCTTCGCCGTGCCATCCGCCTTGTTGTAGAACTTCAGCGAAGAACCGTCGATTGCGACGTTCGTGGCGTTGACGTTGAGGATCAGTCCTGAGAGGACAACCTTGTTGAGCCCGTTCTGCGAGTTGCTGTGCGCTGCGGCGATTATTTTGAACTGCCCGACATCCGCGATGCCCGTCGGCACGTTGGAGCCATTGGCATCCGGGTTGGCATTGGCCATCGTGATGATTTTGCTGAGGACCGTGACGTTGGGGTTGCCCGTGATCTGCTGATTCGTTGATGCAGGGGCCGTCCGGCCGATGAAGACTTCGCCTTCGGCCGTCGCATTGCCGTTGTTTGCGGCAAGAGTGTTGTTCGACGTGACTCCGCGTGCCTTCACGGCACCTTCACCGGTCGCGTAGTTCACCACTGCCGTTGGAGAAACAAAGAGCTGTACGGCATCGCCCGAAACAGAACCGTCGACGTCCGTCTTCATACGCGGTTGCACGATCACGATCACATCCAGATCCTTTGGGACCACGAGCTGCTGCGATTGCATTTTGGCGCAGAACGTTTGTGGAGGCGTGACATCGCTCCCACAACCACCGACGGTCGCACTAGCGAAGGGCGACGTTGCCCCCTCTTTGTAGAGTTCCAGGCGATCGATGGAGCGGATCGTGGTGCCATTGAGCTGGCTCAGCTGCAGATCGGTCACGTCGATATTTTCGCCGTCTGCGTGCAACTTCAGTCGCAATACCGCTTCGCCCAGAGTGCCGCCGAGCAGTTCGCGGTTACGCAAAGGCACCGTGTCCTGGGACACGTACAAGTTGCCCGTTGCTGGGGGCGGACATGTTACCAATGTCGTTGCCGAGGACGTGTTATTTCCCGGAACAGGATCCGTTGCAGAGCTGGTCGCAATCCCAATCTGCGTCGCGAAATTCGTGTTGCAGGTGTACGTACCCGGAACCTTTACATAGACGAGGTAACTCTTCGATCCGCCCGATGCCAGAGCACCCGTGGGGCAGCTCACCGTGTTGCCCGACACGCCACATCCCGTCGGCGTGGAATTCTGGAACACGAAGCCGCTCGGAAGCGTTTGCGTGAACGTCCCCGACGTCACCGCGCTCGGTCCCAAGTTTTCGACCTTCCAGTTTTCCGGAAGCACATCACCGGCATGAATCTGCGGCGGGAGTGCGAGAGTCGGCTTAAGGTCTGCACCGGAGACGGACGACGAACTTGAGTTGGAAGAGCTGCTGCTGGAGCTTGAAGAGCTGGAACTGGACGAACTTGAACTCGAAGAACTCGAGCTGGAACTGGAAGACGACGAGCTACCTGTACACGTCACCAGCGTCGTTGCCGAGGACGTGTTATTCCCTGGAACAGGATCCGTCGCAGAGCTGGTTGCAACACCAATCTGCGCTGCGAAATTCGTGAAACAAGGATAGTTTGCGGGCACCTTCACGTAGACGAGGTAACTCTTGGATGTGCCGGAGGTCAGGGCGAAGGGGCAACTTACGACATTGCTGGAAACGGTACACCCGGTGGGAACGGAATTCTGGAAGACGAAACCACTCGGCAACGTCTGTGACACGGTGCCCGTGGCGCCGCCTGGTCCGAGATCATCAATTTTCCAACTTTCGGGAAGATTGTCTCCGGCATGAATCTGCGGCGGGAGACCGAGTGTCGGCTTTATGTCAGCACCGGACGTAGACGATGAACTTGAGCTGGAAGAGCTGCTGCTGGAACTTGAAGACGAACTCGAACTGGATGAGCTAGAGCTTGATGAGCTTGAACTTGAGCTTGAACTCGAAGAGCTCGAACTGGAGCTGGACGATGAAGAGCCTCCCGTGCAGGTCACCAACGTCGATGCAGACGACGTGTTGTTTCCCGGCACGGGATCTGTGGCAGAGCTGGTCGCAACACCAATCTGTGTTCCAAAATTCGTGTAGCAGGGATAATTTGCGGGCACCTTCACGTAGACGAGGTAACTCTTCGCTGCGGAAGAATTGAGGCCCGTAAAGGGGCAACTGACCGTGTTCCCCGAGACCGTGCATCCGGTCGGCGTGGAATTCTGGAAGACGAAGCCACTCGGAAGTGTCTGCGTCACTGTTCCCGTTGCGTTGCCTGATCCCACCACTTCGATCTTCCAGTTTTCGGGCAGGCTGTCTCCACGGTTGATCTGCGGAGGCAGAGTGAGTGTTGTTTTGACATCGACGCTCGGAAGAGCGAAGCCGCGCACGATCACATCGTCCACATACCAGCCTTCGAAATTGTTCAAGAAACTATCCACCGTATCAAACAGGAACCGGATCTGGATGTTTTTGCCGTCGAATGCGCTCAGATCGACGGATGCTTTTTTGAATGCGCCATTCGTCACTCCCGATTGGAGCACCGTTGTCCAATTGGTGCCGGGAATGGGCGGAGGACCGTACATCGGGTTTGTTGATGTTGCGGAAGTGTCGGCCAGGCGTACCTGCACCAGGGCCATATCGACATAGGATAGATTCTCCGTATCCACAAATTGCGAGAAAACGAGTTCACTGCTTGTGATACCGCCCAGAGAGATGACGGGGGAGGTCAGCGTGCCGATGTTGTGACTGCCAGTATCGTAGTCACCAGTGCTTTCCTGGCCGTAATACCAGGAATGCGTCGGACTCACGGCACGGCGCGTACTCTGGTGCCACAAGTTGTCGGCACTGAAGATGACACCGCCGGTTACCCAACCGTTGACGCCGTTCTCCATGTTGTCACTGAAGGCATTTGTGGCGGCGAGCGTCTTGGCCGATGGCACATTCGAGAGTGCGGAGAGATTCCCCACGTTATCGATGACTTTGATCGCCACGTAGTACGTCGTGAGCGGATCAAGACCACGGATCACCATCGACTCCGCAGAGCCGGGTGACCCGGGAGTGGGTTCGCCGGTCGCGGGGGTCGCGCTCGCGAAGTTCCCTGCAGTGATCGTGCTGGTGGAGTAGCGCACGTCGTAGTGACTCGCTTTCCCTGTGGATCCATCGTCGCCGGTGGCCGTCCAATTGAGCGTGATGGCGTTGAACGATGTTGCCGTTGCCGCGAGGTTTGTGACTGCGCCCGGAGCGGTCGTGTCGACTTCAAAGAGCGTTTGCAGGTTCAACCGGCCTTCGCTGACGATTTTTCCGGTGAGCGATGGCAACGCATCGGTGCGTGCGAGGAGCTTTGTTTTGAGTTGGGCACTGGTCAAGGACGGTTCGCGCGACCAGAGCAGCGCCGCGGCCCCGGCGACGTGCGGCGTGGCCATCGAGGTACCGCTCAGGAGCAGATAACCGGAAGGATCACAGAGTTCGCAGGATCCCGTAGGAACGCTCGAAAGCGTCTGTTCGCCCGGTGCAGCGATATCCACGGACGTCGGGCCGTAGTTTGAGAAGTATGCAAGCTGGTCGTTATGGTCCGTGGCTGCGACGGAGATGATGTTCGGAAGATCATACGCAGCCGGATATGCCGGGAAGAGATCGGCGTCGGAGCTGTCGTTGCCCGCCGCCGCGACGAACACGTTGCCGGCAGTGTTGGCAGCCGCGATCGCGTCGTAGAGCGCCTGCGAAAAACCTCCGCCGCCCCAGCTGTTGCTCGTGATTTTGAAGCCCATCATGTTGGCGTAGAGAATCGCCTCCACAGCACCTTCGTCCGTTCCTCCGCCGCCTGCATCGAGAAATTTCAGAGCCGCGATCTTCACATTCCAGTTGATGCCGGCGATGCCCACACCATTGTTCCCTTTGGCGCCGATAGTGCCCGCGACGTGCGTGCCGTGGCCGAAATCATCCGTGGGATCCGCGTCGCCGTTCACAAAGTCGTACCCATGGACGTCATCGACGTAGCCGTTATTGTCATCATCAATGTGGTTGCCCGCGATTTCTCCCGGGTTCGTCCAGATGTTTGCCGCGAGATCAGGGTGTGTATAGTCGATGCCCGTATCAATGACGCCGACAACGAAGGTGCTGTCATGCGTCGTGTTCCAGCCTTCAGGCGCATCAATGTCCGCATCCGCCGTTCCGCCGGTCTGTCCGGTGTTATTCAAATCCCACTGCTGTCCATACAGCGGATCGTTGGGCGTCACGAGCGCATGGACCTTGTAGTTGGGCTCGGCGTATGCCACGCGGGAATCTGCCTTCAGTTGTCGTGCCATGGCTGCCGGCTCCCCGCCATCGAGATTGATCGTAAAGATCGTATCGGCCAATTTCTCCAGTGCAGCCTTTCCTTTGATCATCGCCGTTTTCCTGAGGAGATTTTTTACGCTGCTTACTCTCACTCCTCTGTCTCTTGCGATACCTGCCACTACTCCCGCTGCATCCGTCGATGGTGCGGTCTTCAACTTCACGATGACCTGATTGGCGGTGTACTGTGCGTGGCCTTGGGATCTCACCACGGTATCACCCCCCTTGGCCATCAGTGTTACGGGGATGGAAAGAGAGCCGCCAACGGTGAGTGCGGCGATGAGAAACGATGAGACGACATGGGACAGAGCAGGCGGAACGCGCATACAGGGGAGAGGAGAAAGGAAATTTGGAGTGGAAGCATAGCGAAAGTAACACTGGAGTACAGTGTTCCATACCCTTTTTAGGGATTGACCTTCTGTAAGCCGAAAACTACGCCGCCTTCTCTTCTGATTCCGTCGGAGGCGCATCGGTGTTTGCGCTAGCCGAAGCCGCGGAATCATCACCCGTCGTTCCTGCCGTCGCGCCACCTGCTCCGTCATCACCGGTTGAGCCTCCGACGGATCCTTCACCCCCACCGCTGGCCTCAATAGCAGCTTCAGCCGGCATTGGCTCACCTCTCAATTCCGCCAGCTTCGCCTTGAAGGCCGGCAGTTCGGCGTAGTTATACATGTCGAGCTCGAAGCCGGAGAGCTGGGTCGCAAGGCGGATGTTCTGACCTTTTTTGCCGATGGCCATCGGACGCTGCGCCTCTTCCACGAAGACCGCGGCACGCTTCTTCACTTTGCGACCCTGGTCATCAATCCTCTCCTCATTATTGACGATGATGACGGCCGAGATCGCCGCGGGCTGGAGCGCGAGCGAGATCAGTTTGATCGGATCATCGGACCACTCGATCATATCCACTCTCTCGCCGTTGATTTCCTCCATCACAGCCTGGATGCGCACGCCTTTTTGACCGACACAAGCGCCGATCGGGTCGATGCGCGGATCGTTGCTTTTGACCGCCACTTTGCTGCGGAAGCCGGCGTCGCGCGCGATGCCTTTGATTTCCACGTCGCCGTTGCGAACTTCGGGGATCTCGAGTTCAAGAAGCTTTTTAACGAGGTTCGGATGCGTGCGCGAGATTCGCAGCTGCGGACCCTTGCCCGTCAGTTCCACCGTATCGAGGTACACGCGGATACGCTTGCCCGTGTAGTAGTGCTCGCCGGGGATCTGCTCTCTCCACGGAAGACTCACGGTCATGCCTTCAATTTCGAGTGTGACCCAGTTGGGATCAACTTTCGTCACCGTTGCCGTCAGCAGTTCCTCCTCACGGTCTTTGAACATCTCGTACAAGCTCTGCTTTTCGGCTTCCTGAAGCTTCTGGAGGATCACCTGCTTGGCGGCCTGCGTGGCAATGCGTCCATATTCCACCGGTGTGACGTCAATCGCGATCTCGTCGCCCACGTCCACGTCGGGCTTGATCTTCTTTGCATCCTTCAAACTAATTTCGAAGTTATCGTTCTCAACACTCTCCACGACTTCCTTCACAAGCAGAATCGACGGCATGTCGCGGCCCTCTTCCAGTTCCACGCGGATCTCCTGTTCTTTGTTCCCGAAATCTTTCCTGTACGCGGTGGCGATGGCCTGTTTGACGGCCTCGATCACCTGGTCGGGTTTGACGTTCTTTTCGGAACAGATCTGATTAATGGCTGCGAGGAATGAGGCTTTCATGGGGGTGGGGTCCCTCGTACGTCCCGCACCGTTCTGCGAATGTGCGGGGCTACTCGGGATGACAAAGAAGTAAAGGAGTGTCATTCCGAGTAGAAAACCGCGGCGCGGTTTTCGTAGCGAGGAAGGACGGCAAAGCCACCATTCCAAGATTGGAATAGTGAAAGATAATCCATCAACGTTGCTGCGTACAGTATAGCAATTCCTGGCGCTTAGGCAAGAGCTGGGCGCAGCTTGCCCCGCTGATCTGCCTCCCCCTCTTTTTTGCTCCAAATCATTGTCCATAACTTCCGCAGTGCGAATGCCCCAAGAACACCTCCACCCACATACATTGCCGCTGTCGGGAGTAGTCCAAAATATCCCAGGCCAATTGCCGCAGCACTGCCTCCGACGAGAGCAAACTTCGCGGCCTGCCCCACTTGCCCCATATTGCTCCAGAATCGATGCAACTCAATTTTTTTAATATATTTCCAATCTTCCCTCATGAACATCTTGAGTTTCTGCGACCATCGGGTTCCCCACCATTCAGCATGATTAATATGAGCGTTTCGCAGAATTCGCAGTTGCTGGCGGGTCTCGCGATCATCATCCACATGACTATATGTGTCATCATGTGTATCAATCGACGATACAGTGCCTGACCAGTCCGTTTGAATTTCCAAAATAGTCCGTAAGCGGGTTGTGATATTCGAAAGACTGCGCACTTCCGCAGGTGTCAGCCCGCGGGTCTGGTGCGCTTCAATCAACTGGCGCGCTTCATTTCTTGTCGAATTGTAAAATTCCCAGTACTCACCGGGAGAACGGAAACGTGTTCCGACACTGACATTGGGCATCTGCCTTTCCGGGCCCATGATGTCGAGTGCGCGTTCGGGAGTCATTTGGCTGAAGAGGAAGAGGCAAGCTCTTTC
This sequence comes from Candidatus Peribacteria bacterium, assembly GCA_023245765.1. Classification (GTDB taxonomy): domain Bacteria; phylum Patescibacteriota; class Gracilibacteria; order Peribacterales; family Peribacteraceae; genus JABFSS01. The sequence goes on along the minus strand of JAHFJP010000027.1, from coordinate 12,904 downwards.
TGAATCTGGACGAGTTGATCGAGGTATCCCTGCGTTTCCTCAATTCTCAGCAGGCTCTTTGCCTGAGGCGCGATGTTCTTCAGCCAGTCTTTTTCGTAGGCCGTGCGCTCCTCTTCAAAAAATGTCAGCAGCTGGAGCATGGCCTTCCGTATCTGCGCCGGGGCCGCGATGTCGCCTTTCTCAAAGGCTTCCCGATACGTTTGCAGCTGTGACAGCGATAAACTAGAAAAGTATTTGAACATTTCGTCGTCGCTGGAAAATACCGTATCGATTTCTTTCTGCGTCAGGGGGCGCCCTTCGAGGGCGATCGTCAGACGCAACTCATCGTGGTGTTTCTTCTGTGGTCCGGACGATGGGGCAACGACATCCAGCAAATCCAGCCGTTTTTGTTTTTCCTGCTTGTGCCAGTTCAGATAGGCCTTCATCGTCCGTGAATCTTTTTCCGTCGGGTCTTCGGAACATTTTTTCAGCAACTTTCCGATCTTCCCCAAATCGTCCGGTGACAGTTTGTTCACCATATTCTCCAGTTGCTTCTGCTGCTTTTCCTTCTTCAGCCACCCCGAGAGCAAGCCGAGTAAAGTATTCTTTGCCTTAGTCATGGGAGAGAGGGTGGAAGTCCGCTTTCCCGGAGCGTGCGGAGTCATCGAAATGCATTCTACGCCAGAGTGCTTGACCTGCAAGGAGAGGCGTCAGGCCGCACGCTGCCTCTTTTTCACCGTCGTCGTTGCTCCCAAATTGCGCAAGACATATGTCATCCACACAAAGAAAATCACACTGAAGACCCACGCGACGTGGAAGACGAACACGGATTCCACAAGTTTATAGAGGAGCGCGAGCGTCAGACCGTACATCGAAAGGTGGTAGAGCTCTTTGTAGCGCCAGGGGGAGCCCAGAACCTTTGTCGCAAGCCACAGAAGACCGGCGGCGAAGAAGAGATAGAATCCGTACCAGAGGAGCGCGAGTCCCGCGAAGACAAAGGGCATTGCCGTGATGAGGACAGCGATGCCGATGATCATGATCAGCGGAATGAAACTCATGAATGGAAGGAACTTCCCCGTCAGGTCGTCATAGAATTTTTTGTTGATCACCTGGTCGGGCACATCGTCGAGCGTTTTGAACGTCGTCTCGATCGTCGTGACATGCTTTCCATCAAGCCCCACCCGGTCGTTGGCCTTCGACGGAAAGACCACGGCATTTTTCGTGAGCAAGACGACGCTCCTGTAACGCTCGTAATCCTCCACGTGCGCATTGGTATCGATGGTCACGAGATACTCAAATCGCCGCATACCGACCGTCTTCTTGTCGCTGTCCATCATCGTTCTCCACTCCCGCGGAAACTCGATCACATACGGCTCCCGCACGTTGGTCTTCACCGTCCCGTTTTTGATGGTGACCACGAGTTCCGCCGGGAACAACGCTGGTATCGACGTTTTCGCAGTCGTGCCCAGTCTCTGGATCGACGGAATCGACACGATCAATCCGACGGCAACGACGGCACTCGTCACAAGTGACGAGAGCCAGAGGGTTCCATACAGATGCCGGATGGGCTTGGGATATTTTTGTTTAACCCGTTCCCGATAGAACGTCACGTCATACGCGCTGCGAGCGGTATTGGAGAGCCAGGTCTTGAGCCACGTGAACATGAGCTTATGCTAGCGGGATTGCCATATTTTCATAGCACTTGAAAAAGGAGGGTCATTGACGCAAGCTACGGTATATGTCCCTTGAACAGTTCCTCTTGAGTTCACATTCGCCCGAGGCGAAACGAGTCAGTGCTGCCATGGGATCAGTGGCCAAACTTTTTGAAATCTGCAGCAAGCCGGCCATGGAATTGATGGATATTCACAGAGCCCGAGAGATGCTTGAGACAATACCACCAGAGGCCCTCGATGCCTTGCTTGAATTTGATTGGGATCAAATAAATGACCGAAGCAATGTGGTTCAAGTTTTCAATGTCATGAAGGGAAGCCCATTTGAAAAAAAATTGAGAAGTGTATTCAGTACGGTCAGGAATCCCAAAGAATGAAGCTGCATCCTACGTCGGTTTTTTGTTCCGTGCGTCATTCCCCGTGGCGTAGTTGTAAAAAACAGTGAATGCATTTTTAAAATTTCCCAATCCCTTGCATATAGGCTTTTGAGTGCATTCCCCGCATTCCTGGCAGCAAAGATGCGATTTGGTATTTCAATTTCTTGAATCCTTTCGGTACGACGTCCAGCCCCAGTGCGATTTTTTCGATCATCACTGCCGACCGTCCGAGTGTTTCCATTCTCTTCAATGAATCTTCCAGCGTCATGTGATGGTGATGCAGCGCGCGCGCGTCGGGTTGGTAGAACAACTTCACTCCTGCATTCTTTAATCTCCATCCCCATTCAATATCCTCCCATCCGTAGAGCGTCACATCTTCCCGAAAGGGAAACTTCTTTGCGATCTCCGTCGGTAGGCTGATGTGGCTGGTGTAGGTGAAGCGGTGCTGTATGGAGGAGGGGATAGTCTGATGGGCGTACGGGGCGATCATCGGATAGCCGAATTGCCAGCCGGAGAATTCGAGCCACTCCATGACGGGAGTGATGCCAACAGCCGGGTCCCAGGTCGTGAAGCCGAGGACGGCGCGCGAGGCCCTCACCCCCAGCCCCTCTCCCACAGGGAGAGGGGGGCTGTGTGCCTGTATATGACGTGCGCAAGCGTCCGGCGCAAGGAAAATATCATCGCCAATAAATAATACGTATTTACCTTTTGCTCCCTCGACTCCTCTATTACGTGCGACACCCTGATGGCACGGCGGAACATTCAAAATTCTCAGACCGAATTTTTCACTTTTCACTTTTAACTTTTCACTCTCATCATTAACGACGATCACCTCAATCTGATCAACAATCGTTTGGCGTTCGATATATTCAAGAGTTCTTCGCAGAATCTGTGGGCGCTTGTGGGTGGGGATGATGACGGAGAGAATGGGACTATCCATGCGCATACTCTACCTCGATCTAGCTTCTCACGATGGGATGGTCGCCGCCGTCGCAGATCATCAGATTCTGGCCTCCATTCAGGCCGATCACCGTATCGACGACGCTTCCCTCGTTCCGCACATCGAAGCACTCCTCAAAGAGGCGGGATGGTCGTATCCGGATCTGACGAACATCGCGTGCGTGGTCGGACCCGGAGGGTTCACGAGTCTGCGGGTTGCCGTTGCACTCGCGAATGCACTGAGTCACGAACTGAAGATTCCCTCGTGTGGGATTCATTTGAGTGATGTGTATCGAGCTCGGGACCGGGACCGGGAGGGGGACCGGGTCTGGTTCCACTCTACAAAAAAGAATGAGCTCTTTATTCGCGAATCAGAAGCAGAGCCCCGATGCATCACCGTCGATGACCTCAAAAAAACCATCACAAAAAATATTCAATGGATGGGCGAATTGATCCCTGAGCATCGCAAGATTGTTGATGATGTGGGGGCTGCAGAAGCCGCATTGGTGCCTCTCGAAGAGATATTGCCGCAATTCCTCAAAAAGCAGACATACAAAGAGCAGATCCTGCAGCCGTGGTATGGACGCGGGTGGTGAGTCGCGTACACTTTTCGCTATGCACGCACTTCGTTGGAGCATCGTCGTGACTGCGATCGCAATCGTCACCATTCCTGTTGCGGCATTTTCAAGCTCACCGGTCAGCAAGAGAGCCGCGGTGAAGAACGCGCAGGCAACAGTGCGCGCGAAGATGCAAAGCAGTCGGGCACCTGTGATTCCCGCGATGAAGAGCAGCGCGAAAGCCGTCACTCCGGCATCCGGTCATGCCTTGCCGTACACAATGCCGATCACCGATGACTGGCAGAAGAAGTGGAAGCTTGTGTCGATCGAAGGAATGAAGGAGTCTCTCCCCAACGTTGAAGTGATTCATGAACAGGGACAATTCCCGGCATTCTTCCGCATTCATTTCCCGAAAGGCTCCGTCAGTCGCACTGTCTGGAAACTCTATGACAAACCCATTGGAGGGGTAGCTGCCTGGATGAATCCGGAGATTACCGCGCAGTCGGATCTGTATTTCCGGTACTTTGTACGATTCCCAAACAATTTCGATTTCTGGAAGGGGGGAGGGCTTCCGGGGATATTCAGCGGCATCCAGAATGGCAGAGACGAGGGATCGGCAGGGTCTGCATATTTCACCTGGAATGAGCGGGGGGCAGTACACATCGCGGGGGGCTTTTCCAAGAAACTGTCGAATGCTGAATGGATGGACACGGTCGGACAGTTCGCTGCCGACGGGCAGTGGCACCGTCTGGATCTCCATCTGCGGCTGAACACGCACGTCAGCAAGGCGAACGGTGCCATTGAGGCGTGGCTGGACAGGCAGAGTATCGCCACGGCATCGGATATTATTTTCCACAACAAGACGAACGACTTGTTCGATGCCATGGGATTCTTCGCCACCCTCGCGGGAATCGATGTTCTCTCGGGTGTCCCCAAGGACATGTCTCTCGATCTGGCCGGATTTGTGATCAGCGACCGACCGGTGCCGTGAACCCGGTGATTACTCCGGGACGACGATCTTCAGCCCGGAAAACATCGCGAAATCCTTCGGATTATTTGTCGCAAGCCGCACGCCCATCGAAAGGGCTGTCTGGGCGATGATCGTGTCGGCAAACCACGGGCGGCGCAGACTCTTGTGTTTTCTTTTTCTGAAAGTAGCCGCGCTGTCGTCGGCTATACCAACGCTCAACGGAATAACGTCGAAATCCCTCATAAAACTTTGAATTGCGCGTGCGTCTTGATCGTCACGGGCCCCCACGAGCATTTCCATGTAAGAAATCACGCTGATGCCGATTTGTTCATCAGCAATTGTCCGCAGAAAATGCATATACGTCGGATGGCCTTCAAACGCATAAATGACGATATTGGTATCGAGCAGAATATCGACCATGGGATTATCGTAAGAAATCTTTGAATAAATCCGGGCGACGTATGCTGTAGCGCGGCTTGGGCATCGTTTCCAGCAGTCGCAGCAAATCTCCCGCCGTATTTTTCCGCCGTTTCACGGAGAGCTCCAGCTCTTTATTGTCCCCGATGTCGATCGTGACGAACTGCACCCGGCCGCTTTTTAACTGCTCCTTCAATGTCTTGAAGTTCCGCAGGAATTCCCTGGTTTTGATCGTCTTGGATAACATGCCTTCATGATAGTCAAATGTCAGACAATTGTCAAACACTTTTGCCGTGCAAAATCTTCATGATTATCGCGTTTTCTATGCCTTCTCTATTGTTGCTCCCGGCGCTACAGTAAGACGTCCCGGCTTCGTCCGCCTCCGGCGGACTTCGCCGAGGGAAACCTTTATGGCCTTC
>JAHFJP010000027.1:0-7476 GCA_023245765.1 Candidatus Peribacteria bacterium | reverse complement strand
GGCAAAGGCGTGCACGTCGTGACCGTCAACGACTACCTCGCGCGACGCGACGCCACCTGGATGGGCCTCCTCTATAACGCACTCGGTCTCTCGGTCGGTGTGATCGTCCACGGGCTGCCCACCGCGCGCCGGCGCGAAGCCTATGCGGCGGACGTCACGTACGGTACCAACAGCGAATTCGGCTTCGACTATCTGCGCGACAACATGGCGACGTCGGTCGGGCGGCAGGTGCAGCGCGGACTCCATTACGCGATCGTCGACGAAGTCGATTCCATCCTCATCGACGAAGCACGCACGCCGCTCATCATCAGTCAGCCGGCAGAGGAATCGACGACCAAGTACGTGCAGTACGCGCAGCTCGTTGGTCAATTGCAGGAAAAAGAGCACTTCACCAAAGACGAGAAGCAGCGCGCGGCTGTTCTCACGGAAGACGGCATCAAAAAGATGGAGCAGCTGCTCGGCATTGAGAATATTTACACCGATCGCGGCTTCCAGGAGGTGCACCACATTGAACAGGCACTCAAAGCGCATGCGATCTTCGCGCGCGACGTCGATTACGTCGTCAAAGACGGCGAAGTGATCATCGTCGACGAATTCACCGGCCGGTTAATGCCCGGCCGCCGCTACAGCCACGGTCTCCATCAGGCAATTGAGGCGAAAGAACGCGTCAATGTGCAGCGTGAGAGTAAAACGCTCGCGACGATCACGTTCCAAAACTACTTCCGCCTCTTCTCAAAACTCTCCGGCATGACGGGCACTGCCAAAACGGAAGAAGAAGAGTTCGAATCAATCTACCGTCTGCGCGTCATCACCATCCCGACGCATCGCAACATGATCCGCAACGACAAAGCCGATGCCGTCTACCGGACGGTCGCCGCCAAATTTACGGCGGTGGCGAAAATCGCGAAAGAAAAATACGAGAAGGGGCAGCCCGTGCTCATCGGCACGACATCGGTGGAAAAATCCGAGGCAATGAGTCTTCTCTTGCAGAAGGAAGGCGTTCCTCACCAGGTGCTCAACGCCAAGCACCACGAGAAGGAAGCCGAAATCGTGGCGGGCGCAGGGCAGGCAAAGAGCATTACGATCGCGACGAACATGGCCGGCCGCGGCACCGACATCAAACTCGGGCCCGGTGTGCAGGAGCTCGGCGGACTCGCGATCCTTGGCACCGAACGGCATGAAGCGCGTCGCATCGATAATCAGCTCCGCGGGCGCGCTGGACGCCAGGGTGATCCCGGCGAAAGCCGGTTCTTCGTCTCGATGGAAGATGACCTGATGCGCCTCTTTGGCGGCGATCGTCTCAAGACGATGATGGAACGGCTCAATGTCCCCGACGACGTTCCGCTGGAAAATCGCATGGTCAGTCGCTCGATCGAGAGCGCGCAGAAGAAAGTGGAGGGTCGCAACTTCGATATCCGTCGTCACGTGCTGCAGTACGACGACGTCATGAACAAACATCGGAATATTATCTATCTTCGGAGACAAAAGATTTTGGCGAAGATTGGTGAAGTGTCTGAAGGCACCGAAGAGACCGAGGGGACCGAAGGGGCCGAGGTAGCATCACATGGTCCGCTTCATGAAGAAGTTCTCGCCGCCATGCGCCGCGAGGTTCACGGCATCGTGGAGACGCATGCGCGGACTGATGATCCGGAGGAATGGGAGATCCAGAAGATCTATGAAATGATCGGATCGCTCCACGGCGAATTCCAAAAGGAATTCACGATGGAACGACTCAAGAAATTCGTCGACGCCGAGATTCTCAAAGACGAACTGACAGTCTTCATCCATCGCTTCTATAAAGAAAAGTGCGATGCGAATGAACCGGCAATCGTCGCGCGCGCGGAGAGCATCGTGACGCTGCGCAGTATTGATACGCACTGGATGGATCACATCGACGACATGTCGCATTTGCGCGAGCAGGTGGCGTTCTCCGGCTACGCCCAGCGCGATCCGCTCATCGAATATCAGGATCAGGGCTTCCGGCGCTTCCAGCAGCTCATCCAGACGATCGACTCCACAATTGTCCGCACCCTGCTCCAGTCCGATTTCGCGGTCTTTTCTCCGCAGGTCATGGTCGAGTTCGACGAAGAAGAACGCGAAGCGGAACTCACGACCAATGAGGCAGACATCGAAGGATCACTCACGGGCGGCGGCGGAGGAACAACTCTCCAGCTCTCTCCGGAAGAAGCCAAAGACATTCCGTTCAACATGCAGATCCCAAAGGCTGGCCCGCAGCGTCCAAAAAGTGCTCCGCAGCAGCGCTCGACGCCGGAAGTCGGTCGCAATGATCCCTGTCCGTGTGGCAGCGGGAAGAAGTATAAGAAGTGTCACGGGAAAAGTGTGTAAAAAAGTCTGTTCGTCCCACGGCTTAAAAAGCCGTGAAACGTCCCGCATACGATCTAGGAATTTGGTATCATGCGTCTCTTCATGAGTGCACACGATGCCATTCTCGGCCACCGTTCCCAGATGACCGCACTCGGGAAGGACCTGGCGCGAAATAACGTGTCGAATGCGTATATTTTTTCGGGCGCACAGCATTTGGGAAAATTCAGCATCGCCAAACGGTTCGGACGCGAGCTTCTCTGCGATGGACTGTCTCCGGAAGAATCCGCTGCAGTCGATGAACAAATCCGGCGCCTGCTCCATCCCGATTTTCTCGTCATCGATCAGCTGTGGATCGAAGACGTGTGCGAAGACTTCGCGGTGCTCGGAAAATCATCCAACATCCCCCAGCAACATCGAGCGAAGAATTCGCCCGCCAAGACCGACACGATCAGTATCGATGATATCCGTGCCGTGCAGGAGCGACTGCATGAGGTGGGCGCGGGGCGGTACCGCTGCTGCATCATCCGTTCGGTCGAGCGCATGCAGACGGCCGCGGTGAGCGCGCTCCTCAAAATCCTGGAGGAACCGCCGGAGGGCGTTACATTCCTCCTGACGACGCAATCCCTTCCATCACTCCTACCCACACTCGTTTCCCGCGCCCGCGTGCTGCACTTCACCCGTCTGACCGACGCGGAACTTGATCCACTCCTCGCGGGGGCTTCTGACGAAGAACGGCAATTCCTACTCCGCGTTGCGCAGGGCGCGCCGGGTGTTGTCAAAAGACTCCGTGAAAACCCTGATCTCTTCCGTGCCGAGCGGCAGGTCTACAGCAGTGCGCTTGCCTTCTGGCACAGCCGGTCGAATGTGGAACGTCTGCAATTGCTCTCTCCACTCCATGAACGGAGCGCTGAGGCGGAAAAGTTCCTTCTGCATCTCTATCTCGCGTTTCGAGAAGAGCATGACGAGCTGGATGCATCTTCCGTGGGGCATCTCACCGAATTAAGCAGGAATTTAGAAACGAATGTGAACAGACAACTCTTAACACAGAAGTTCGTCCTTGAACTCGCCCATCGATGAAAGGGTTGACAGCATTATTCACACTACTTACTGTGCTGAACTTCCCTCTTTTTCCCACATGTCGCATCTATATAAATCGCATCCATTGGACGATTCTCGGGCTCCAAAATGGCTGGAGACGGGGCCATATATGCTTGAAGATGCTGACTGTAATGACGATGAGCTGAGAAAAGATCTCTACGGATTCAGACTGAAGTCTGCTGCATCGGTCATCAGTAAAAAGGTGCAAGACCGCCTCAATCGTGGGAATCATCGCAGAGAGGAACTGCAGATTTTGTAAGTATTTCTTGGCCCTCCAAAGGATGTTTTTTGGCTTCACAGAGCCTTGCCTTGCTGTTTTTTAGTCTGCGTGTTAGGCTGCTCCGTCGTTTCAACAATCTGTGCTCTACGTCCTCGTCCTCTCCATTTCCCTTTTTGGCATTCTCGTCCTGTTCGGGTTCCGTGCGCTGCTGCGGAACCGGGCCGTGCGGCGCTTTGTGCGGTCGATCAAACAGCGGTTCAATTCGGCCGAAGACCGCGGAGCGCTGATGGTGGAGGAGCGGACGGTGGTGCGGACGCGCAAGTCTCCGAGAACGTCGGCGATTGAGTTGCAGCAGGTCCGTTCACTGATTCGTCAGGGGGAGAAAGCGATCGCGCAGGAGAAGATCGAGGATGCAGAACGGCTCTTTATCCAGGCACTCACCGTGCAGCCGATGGCCTTCGATGTGCAGGCGATGCTCGCCAAGCTCTATCTGACCACCGCGCGTGAGAACAAAGCAGAGGCGATGTATCGCGAGCTGCTCCAGAATCGCGACGATGTATCGTTTCACAGCAACCTCGGGCTCGCGTACTACCGGCAGGGCAAGTACATCGAGGCCTGCCAGGCGTACCAGGAGGCGCTCAACCGCGATCCGCAGACGCCCGAGCGTTCCGCGGCGCTTGGCCGCGCGTGCATTGCCGCACAGCGCTTTGAAGAAGCCGCGCCGCTCCTCGAAAAAGCCACGCAGCGTCTTTCGCGCAGTACCGAACTCCTGCGCCTCCTCGCCGAATCGTACCTGCAGCTCGGCAACACCGAAAAGGCGGAGGAGACGTATAGAAGGATCAATAAGATTGAGCCGTATGATGAAGAAGTAAAAGCAAAACTGCTCTCCTTAGCGAGAGTGTAGGTAGCTTTTCAGCTGGTTAGCTTGTTAGCTGTTTAGCTTTTTTCATAGAACGCTAACAAGCTAAAAAGCTAACAAGCTACGGAGCTAATATTCAATAACTTCTATTGTCACATCCCCCCGTATCTCGGTCTGACAACTCAGCCGGTCCGGATCATCCGTCACTCCCATATTCTCCTCGCGGTCATTGCGCGGACTCAGGTTTTCCATACCTTCTTTGACCTTGCACATGCACGTGGTGCAGAAGCCGTTGCCCCCGCAGGCGTGTTCCATCGGAATACCGCTGTCGAGTGCGATCTGCAGAATCGTTTTGCCGGACTCAGCCTCGACGGTTTTGACCTGGCCGTTGTAGTGGAAGTTCACCTTGGGCACGGCAATAGAGTATTCGAATACCGGGATAGGAGGAACAGGAGCCCTCTTCCTATGCCCCACGTCGCCGCTCTTGCGCTTTTCTCTTTGCCGCAGACACAATATTTTTCACACCCGACTCCACTTGGTCGTACTTCCCCTCCTGTATCGCACGGTGAAATGTGCGTGCAATTGGTATAAAAAGACTGACGAACCAGCTGCGCTTGGAGAGAGGTCGTTCCAAGCCCTTTCCCGCTTTTTCCAGATAGCTCGCATTCACCCCACAATCCGCAGCAGCCCGGCAGAGTGCTTCAATGGATGCATCAAGATTTTTCATGGCATTTTCTTCATCATATCCAAGGATATGTGATCCAATTCCGCCGACGATGGGGACCATCGTGGCAGCGACTCCGCTCACGACCATCTGAATTCGTGAATGCTTTTTGAGAAGCGCGAGTTTTTCCAGTACTTCTTCCCCAAGATGATCGATCTGTTCTAATGCCAAATCCGCAGGCAACTCAACGTCATGCGGAAGATCATTGATAGCTCTCACCCGCGCGCCATGAATTTGATGAGATGCTTCGTCCCTGCCCACCGCCGTTCGCACATCCGCCCCCCGAACACCAGCTCTTGTCAGTCTGCGCTGCAGTCGAACACTTTGATCCAACGAATCACTGTTGTTTGCAGGAGCATCTCGGTCTTCGTGTGGGCGCATGGGGCTCATGATGGAGAGAGGGAAAAAATATTACAGAGACTTTCGGATGCGTTTCAGTGCCCGCTCATCTGCCTTCGTCTGTTTTCGCGCATTCCTTTTTTCCATATACGCGTTCGTAAAGACTTGCAGTTTCTCCAACGACGTCAGGCGATCGAGCAGGGTGTTGATATCCATGTGGGTGTTGGGAATCTGGTACTAAATGATATTATAACATAAAATTAATACTTTAACAAATACAGTTTAACCACTAGGATTCTTTCTATGACTAAGAATTTACGACTGCTGCTCAGTCTGAAAAACCTCCACATTTCCGTCGACGGCAAAGACGTGGTGAAGGGGGTCAGCCTGGACGTCGCGCCCGGCGAGATTCATGCGATCATGGGGCCCAATGGGTCGGGCAAATCGTCGTTCGTGAATACGCTGATGGGTCATCCGAAATATTTGGTACAGAAGGGGTCTGCGGAATTCGACGGGAAAGATCTCCTAAAACTCTTGCCATCCGATCGCGCACAGCTCGGACTCTTTCTCGCGTTTCAGTATCCCAAGGAAATCGCGGGGGTGACGCTTCGGAGCTTTCTCTTCGCAGCATACAAGGCTCAGTCTGCGGCCAGAGAAGATCTGCCCAACATCATTTCCCCGATCAAATTCAAAAAATTCCTGGATGAGAAAATGCAGGCGCTGCATATGGATTCATCCTTCGCCGAACGGTTCCTCAATAAGGGGTTCTCGGGAGGGGAGAAGAAGAAAGCGGAAGTCCTCCAAATGTCTGTTCTCCACCCGCGGCTCGCGCTCATGGACGAAACGGATTCGGGGCTCGATATCGACGCACTCAAAATCGTCGCTGAAGGAGTGAATGCCATGAGATCACCATCGTTTTCCGCAATCATCGTCACGCACTACGCGCGATTACTCGATTACGTCGCGCCCGATCATGTGCACGTGATGGTCGGGGGGAGGATTGTGGAAAGCGGCGGAATGGAGCTTGCAAGGGCACTGGAGAAAGACGGATATGCGCGATACGGTCAAAAAGAATAATAGAATATTAGAATACTAGGACACGAAAAAATCAGGCGAATGCTTGTCCGAAGTCCCTAGTACTCTATTATTCTAATACTCTTCCTCCTTTTTCCATGGACGACACCCGCACTATCACTCTAAGGCCTCCAATGTGGATGCCGCTGGTCCTCCTCGTCGCGGTCGCGATGGGCGGGTTCTTTTATGTCTACGGCAAGAAAATCGAAACCAAGTATGCCGATCCGACGGTAATCTCGGTTAGTGGGGAAGGAAAGTCGAATGCCGCGCCGGATATTGCCGAGCTCAGTTTTGGGATCCAGATCCAGCGACAGCCGACGGCGAAGGCGGCGATGGATCAGCTGGGGAAGGGGATGCAGGCGATCTTCGATGCCGTGAAGAAGGTGGGAATAGACGAAAAAGATATCAAGACGGAGAGTCTCACGCTGAACCCCGCGTATGACTGGAAAGACGGACAACAAATGATGCGGGGATTTGATGCCAGCCAAAGTCTCCGCGTCAAAGTCCGCGATCTCGATACAGTTTCCGATGTTCTCGCGGCTGCAACGAATGCCGGCGCTAACCAGGCGGGGAGCGTGAGTTTTATCGTCGATGACCCCGAAAAGTCGCGTGCCGCGGCCCGGCAGGAAGCGATCACGCAGGCGCAGGCAAAGGCAGTCACACTTGCACAGCAGCTCGGCATGAAGCTCGGCAAGCTCAAGAATTTCTCCGAAGGCGGAGGCGGAATGCCACCGATCATGTACAGCCGCGGAGGAGTCATGGCGATGGATGCCAAAGCGATGGAAGTCGCGCCAACGCCGTTGCCGCCGGGAGAGCAGGAAGTGAATGTGCAGGTGA
>JAHFJP010000026.1 GCA_023245765.1 Candidatus Peribacteria bacterium | reverse complement strand
AGAAAGAAGCTTCTGGCTCAAGATCCTCGCCGCGGTGCTCTGTATCGGCGGACTCGCCCTGCTCGCCCGGTGAAGGCCTCACGGGTACACTCTGCGCATGGATTTGCAGGACAAAATCATCGTCGTGACTGGGGGCAAAGGCCTGCTTGGCTCCGTGTTCGTGCAGCACATTCGTGATGCCGGGGGCATTGCGATCTGCGCCGACATCACTGCAAAGGATGATCTGGAGAAAGGCGAGTACGGACTTGATATTCGCAGCGAGAAATCTGTGGATAAACTCTGCGACGCGGTGATGAAGAAGTACAAGCGTATCGATGGCTGGGTGAACAACGCGTATCCCAAGTCGGACGACTGGTACAAATCTTTTGAAGACATGCCGTTTGATTCGTGGAGGGAGAATGTGGATAGCCACCTCAACGGCTACGCGCTCTGCTGCAAAGTCGTTCTCCCGCGGATGAAGAAGCAGAAAAGCGGATCGTTCCTGAATATCGCGTCGATCTTCGGGGTCATCGGACCGGATTTTCACATGTACGAGGGCATGAGCTTCACCAGCCCCGCCCCGTACGCCGCCATTAAAGGAGGGATCATCCAGATGACCCGCTACTTTGCGTCGCTGTACGGACAGGACGGCATCCGCGTGAACGCGCTCTCCCCCGGAGGCATCTTCCACGGACAACCCAAGGAATTTGTTGAACGCTACGCGAAGAAGACACCTCTCGGCCGCATGGGCACCCCAGAAGATATCGCTCCCGCAGTCGTTCTCCTCCTTTCTGACGCCGCAAGTTACATCACGGGCATCAATCTGCTCGTCGATGGCGGCTGGACGATTATCTGACGCTCCTATGAACCTGCTCATCACCATCTGCGCCCGGGGAGGATCGAAAGGAATCCCCGGAAAGAACATCCGCCCGATCAACGGCGTGCCTCTGATCGTCTATTCGATCCGCCACGCGCTCGCGTATGCGAAGAAGACTGGAGCCGACGTTGAACTTTCGACGGACAGTGACGACATCAAGGCTGTCGCGGCAAAGGCCGGGCTGAAAACGGACTATCAACGTCCCGCTCAACTCTCGACCGACCTCGTCGGCAAGCTCGATACGCTCCAGCACGTCGTCCGTGATACGGAGAAACGTCGCGGGAAGAGCTACGACATGATTTTGGACCTGGATGTGACGTCACCGCTCAGGACAATTGAGGATTTGGATGCTGCACGGAAGATGATGGATGGGAATCCGAAGGCACGGAACCTTTTTTCAGTGAGCTTCCCCAAGCACAACCCCTACTTCGACATGGTCGAACCGAACGCGGAGGGATTTTATGAGCTTTCCAAGAAACCATCGGCCCAGATGACCGCCCGACAGCAGGGGCCCAAGGTTTTTGAACTCAACGCCTCCTTCTATTACTACCGTCGCGCGTTCTTTGAGGAGTCGCCGCTGGTGCTCATGAAAAATTCTCTCGCATACGTGATGCCGCACATGTGCTTTGAACTCGATGACATGGAAGAGTTTGCGCTCCTCGAATATTTGATCACGCAGAAGAAGCTGGACTTCCCTTTCTCCTGACTATGGACTTCTCCGGCGTCACGAAGGAATTTGAAGGCGACCGCATCCGGCTCCGGGTGATGGATCAACGTGATGCGACCGGGCAGTACGCCGGATGGTTGAACGATCCGGAAGTGAATAAATTCCTCGCGACCAAGAGTGCAACGGTCCCGGAGCTGCAGACGTACATCGATGCCAAGCATAAACAGAGTGATGCCCTCTTCTTCGGCGTCTACTTGAAGACTGACGGCACGCACATCGGCACGGTGAAGCTGGAACCGATTGAACTGGAGAAGAAGCGTGCGACAATCGCCGTGATGATAGGTGAAAAAGAATATTGGGGAAAAGGCTACGCCGGCGAAGCGATGAAGATTCTGATGGACTGGTGCTTTTCCGAACTCGGATGTGAGGAGATGAATTTGGGGGTCATTGCGAAGAACACCGGCGCCATCCGGACGTACGAGAAATTAGGATTCAAAGAAGTGAAACGGGATCTCGGATACATCCGCTACGGCGACGAACTGCACGATCAGGTGTGGATGACGGCTACTGCTCCACATACTTCTGTTTGACGCTCCAGTAGAGATCAGCATCAATCTCGGAATCCGGAGGTTCGGGAGTGAGAAAATAAGCCCGCCCTTGATTGCGCACTCCGTGACCCATGTCGAGAATCCGCAGTGCTGCCTGCCCTCCCCACCCGAAAAAGAGCGCAAGAACGAGACAGATGGACCATCGCGGCCATCGGGAAGATCCTGAGCGCAGGGATCGCCAGATCATATCCGCAGCCCAGACAAAGAGAATCATGTATGCCGTGCCGGACATCGCGATTGTCCGAAACCGCGCACTCCCGAACCCGATGAACACATTGGCGATGATCGCCAGCAAAAAAAGCCCGACAATGAGAAGGATTTTGTGATCTGCCTTTCGCAGAAGAACGGTGCAGAGAATGACCGTCGACGCCGTCTGCACGATGAACGGCAGCACGTGTCGCCATTGCGAAAACGAGAGCAGACCGGAGTTTGGCTCGGCGAAGAAGACGGCGAAGAACTGGGCGAAGATGTTGTAGACATAGAGCAGGTGATACCGTCCTCCGAACATCCCCTGCCATTGTTCTTTGCTGGTGACATTGGTGAAGAAAAAGCCCTGGGGAAGTTGCAGGAAGAGTCCCTTCTGGGAGAACACGGCGCCCAGGACGGCAAAACGCAGGGCGAAGTACGCAACGAGGAGGAGGAGAATGCCCGCCGCACCCCTGTAGTCGCGCCACACGAGGAACGTGCAGAAGTAGAGAAGAGCGATGGCCAACCCCGCCTCCTGGGAGAGCAGGCAAAACGCCAGAACAGGGAATGCGACGAGCCATGGCAGCCGTTTGCCCGCGGTAATGAAGTATGCGGCAACCATGAACCCCAGGACGACATGACGCCCTCCCATGTCGGCCCACCACGTAAATGTTCCGTGCGTGAAAGGTGAACCGATCAAAAAGAACACGGCAAGAGCGACGCCGAACAGCGACACGCCGAGATTGCGAACGGAGAGAATCGCGAGCGCAAAAATTGCCAGTCCCGTGAGCGCCAACCCGATACGGAACGGCAGAACGGAAAAGGACGGGGTGAGGGAGAGCTTCGCGACAAAGAGGATCAACGGCCGGTAATACTCCCCCCAGTTGTAGACAGAGGAGGTGAAGATATCGGTGAATGAGGATTTCCGTGCGAGAGAGATCGCCTGCAAATCATCGCCCAACTGGAACTCCATGAGCAGGATGAGCAGGAAGTACACGGCCATCGCCCCGGCAATCGTCAGAAGAAAGAAAAACCGTTCCTGCTTCTTCCAGCGGTCAAGAAAGATGCTCACAGCGAAACGATACAGACCGTTGCTTTTGCCAACAAGAGAGGCATCCCCTCCATTGACTCTCTTCCATCACGCAAATACGCTGGTAAGCCTATGAAAGTCGTCATCCTGTGCGGCGGGCAGGGCACGCGTCTTCGCGAGGAGAGCGAATTTCGCCCAAAGCCGCTCGTCGATGTGGGAGGTCGCCCGATCCTGTGGCACATCATGAAAAGTTTCGCGCACCACGGGCTGCGTGATTTCGTGCTGTGTCTGGGATACAAAGGACAGATGATCAAAGAATATTTTCTCAACTACGAAGCAATGAATAATGACTGCACGATTCAACTTGGATCACGCAATGCACTCACCTACCACGGCGCCCACGCCGAACAGGATTTTTCGGTGACGCTCGCGGATACGGGCGCGGACGCCCTCACCGGTGCGCGCATCATGCGGGCCAAACACTATCTGCCGGCGGACGAGCCATTCATGGTCACGTACGGCGACGGCGTCAGCGACGTAGACATCGGCAAGCTCCTCGCGTTCCACCGCTCGCACGGCAAGCTCGCCACGGTCACAACCGTGCGCCCCCCGTCGCGCTTCGGGATTTTGGAAGTGGGGAAGGACGCACGTGTCTCCTCCTTCGCCGAGAAACCGCAGATGGACGGCTGGGCGAGCGCCGGGTTCTTCGTCTTCGAACCCGGGGTGCTCGACTATCTGGAGAATCGCGACGACTGCGCGCTCGAGGGCGAGCCGCTCAGACGTCTCGCGCAGGACGGACAGTTGATGGCCTACCGTCATGACGGATTCTTTTTCGCGATGGATACGTACCGCGAGTATCTGCACCTCAACGACCTGTGGAAGTCGGGCGAAGCGCCGTGGGCAGTCTGGGAGAGGTCTCGCACACTCTCCCCCATCGCATGACTCCCGCCACCCGCGCATCGTTCTGGCGCGACCGACCGACGCTCGTCACCGGAGCAAGCGGTCTTGTGGGTGGAGCGCTCACGGCGCGATTGATTGGCGCAGGAGCGGATGTGGTCGTCCTTGAGCGGGACGATGTCCCTCAATCTGAACTCACCCGGTCGGGCATGCGGGAAAAAGTGAAAACCGTGCACGGCAGTGTGGAAGACGTGCTCCTGATGGAACGCGTGCTGGGGGAATACGAAATCGATACCGTCGTGCACCTGGCCGCGCAGACCATCGTGACGATCGCCAATCGCAATCCCCTTTCGACGTTCGAATCGAACGTGCGCGGAACCTGGTCACTGCTGGAAGCATGCAGAAGAAGCTCGACAGTGAAGCAGATCGTCGTCGCGTCGTCGGATAAAGCGTACGGCGATCAGGACGCGCTGCCCTACACGGAGGATGCGCCGCTGCAGGGAAAGCATCCCTACGATGTGAGCAAATCGTGCGCGGATCTCATCGCACAGTCGTACGCCCATACGTTCGGTCTGCCTGTCGTGATCAGCCGGTGCGGGAATTTTTATGGCGGAGGGGATCTCAACTGGAACCGCATCGTTCCGGGAACCATCCGCTCCATTCTCCGGGGGACGCGGCCGGTGATCCGATCGGACGGCAAGAGCATTCGCGATTATTTCTACGTCGAGGACGGCGCCGCAGCCTACATGACACTGGCGGAGCAGCTGGCAATGCGCCCGGAACTGAAAGGAGAGGCATTTAATTTCAGCAACGAGCTGCAGGTCACCGTGCTCGATCTGACGCAGAAGATTCTCGCTGCCATGGGAAGCGATCTGAAGCCCGACATTCGCAATGAGGCAACCAATGAAATTCGTCACCAGTACCTGAGCGCGGCGAAAGCCCGCAAAGTACTGGCGTGGAAGCCCCTCTTCAATCTTGATGAAGGTCTCACAAAGACCATAGAGTGGTACCGTGGTTCGCTCCGCTCATCATGACATCGCCGATAATGCCTAGAACCCCCAAAGAACTCCGCGAGGAGATGCGCCGGCTCGTTGCGGAATACCACGGTATTGTTTTCCGGGAACGTCCGTTCATTCCCGGAAAAACTCCCGTGCCGGTCTCGGGCAGAGTCTTCGACGAGACGGAGATCCAGATGCTCGTCGATTCCAGCCTCGACTTCTGGCTCACGACCGGCCGGTTCGCCACGCAATTCAAAAAAGAATTCTCACGGTACTTCGGGCTCAAACACGCGCTCCTCGTGAACTCCGGCTCATCGGCCAACCTGCTCGCCGTTACGACGCTGACCTCAACAACTCTCGGTGACGAGCGGCTGCGCCCGGGCGACGAGGCGATTACGGTGGCGGCGGGATTCCCGACCACGGTCAATCCGCTGATTCAGAACGGCATTGTCCCCGTGTTCATCGATGTCACAACGGGTACATACAACGCCGATGTCTCGCAGCTCGAGGCAGCGCTCAGCCCGCGCACGCGCCTGATCATCTTCGCCCACACGCTCGGCAATCCTTTTGACCTCGCGACCGTGAAGGCATTCGCGCAACAGCACGACCTCTGGCTGATCGAGGACTGCTGCGATGCGGTCGGATCACTGTATGACGGTCACCTGGTCGGAACGGACGGGGATCTTGCCACCGTCAGCTTTTACCCGGCCCACCACATCACGATGGGCGAAGGCGGATGTGTTCTCACTGACCGCGACGACCTGGAGAAGATCGCGGGGTCGTTGAAAAACTGGGGCCGCGACTGCTGGTGCATGCCGGGCGCCAGCAACACCTGCGGCAAACGGTTTGGGTGGAAGCTCGGATCGCTTCCGCAGGGCTACGATCACAAGTACATCTACTCGCATGTGGGGTACAACCTCAAACTCACCGACATGCAGGCCGCCGTGGGATGTGCGCAGCTCAAAAAATTGCCGCAGTTTACCGAAGCCCGCAGAAAGAATTTCCGGACACTGAAGGAAGGTTTGAAAGATCTGGAGAAATTTCTGATGTTGCCGGAGGCCACGCCAAAGTCCGATCCCTGCTGGTTTGGTTTCCTCCTCGGCGTGCGGGAGGACGCGCCCTTCACCCGCCACGAGCTCGTGGCGCACCTCGAGAGTCGGATGATCGCGACCCGCATGCTCTTTGGCGGGAATCTGATCCGGCAACCCGCGTATGCCGATACCAAATACCGGGTGATCGGCGATCTGCGCAACACCGACTATGCGATGAATAACGTCTTCTGGATCGGTGTGTATCCGGGTCTGAGCGACGAGATGCTCGCATTCGTTCTCGAGACGATCCATGATTTCTGCACACACGCCACCCATGCCTGACGATCGTCTTCTCCGCGATCTCGACCATGTCGTCACCCGGACGCGGGACGTCTGGGAGCAACTGCGCGATGCGCGCGTCTTTCTGACGGGTGGGACTGGATTCTTCGGCTGCTGGCTGCTCGAAAGTTTTGCCCACGCGGTGGACCAGCTCGCTCTGAGCGCGCAGATCACCGTGCTGACCCGCGATCCCGGTCAATTTTCCAAAAAAGCCCCGCATCTCTCCGCGCATCCGGCTATCCATCTTCTCCAGGGAGATGTCCGGTCATTCACATTTCCCGACGGTGCGTTCTCCCACATCATCCACGGTGCGACCGACGTGGCGGGGACGCTCAACGCAGATGATCCCGAAGCGATGATCGAGACCATCGAGCAGGGAACAGCCCGTGTGTTGAAGTTCCGGGAGAAATCCGGCGCGTCGCGCGCGCTGCTCCTCAGTTCCGGCGCCGTGTACGGCAGGCAACCGACCTCGGTCACGCACATGCCGGAGGAGGAGGATGCCGTTGCCCGTCCACTCGAGACACCGTCCGCGTATGCCGAAGGCAAACGTTCTGCGGAGACGCTCTGGAATACCCATGGCCCCATCGCGCGCGGATACGCGTTCGTCGGACCCCACCTACCGCTCGATGCCCACCTGGCCATCGGCAACTTCATCCGGGATGCTCTGCGGGGCGGACCAATCACCGTCAAAGGAGACGGCACACCCCGGCGGTCGTACCTCTACGCCGCCGATCTGACGATCTGGCTCTGGACGATGCTCACGCGCGGTAAACCGGGAAGGGCGTACAACGTGGGTTCGGAGGATGACGATTCGATTGCCGAAGTTGCACAAACCGTCAGCGCGTGCGTCGGGACCCATCCCGCCGTGATCATCGGGAAGACGCCCGTGCCAGGCGCTCCCCCCGAGCGCTACGTTCCCTCGACCGCACGGGCACGATCGGAACTGGGTCTGGAGCAAACCGTGCCGCTCGATGAGGCTATACGCCGCACCGCCGCATGGTATTCTTCCAAGCCTATCCCCCCGATTTTGTGAAGCGAATCAGCGTCGTCACACCGACGTACAATGAGGAAGAGAACGTGCGCGAGGTCTACCGTCAAACAAAGGACGTGTTCGCCGCGCTGCCAGGCTACCAGTACGAACATCTCTTTATTGATAACGCGTCGACGGACCGCACCGTTGCCGTGCTCAGGGAGATCGCCGCCGCCGATCCACACGTGAAGATCATCGTGAACGCGAGGAACTTCGGCCATATTCGCTCGCCCCACCACGGGCTCCTGCAGACAACGGGGGACGCGACCGTTCTGCTGTTTGCCGATCTGCAGGATCCGCCACAGCTGATCACCGAGTTCGTGAAGCAGTGGGAAAACGGCTTCAAAGCGGCCCTCGGTGTAAAGGACAACAGCGACGAGTCCTGGTTGCTCTTCGGCATTCGCAAACTCTACTACCGCCTAGTCACGGGCCTCTCGGGCACGCGACTCATCAGGAATTTTACGGGATTTGGCTTGTACGATCGCTGCATCATCGACGTGTTGCGCACGATCGATGATCCGTATCCGTACTTCCGGGGACTCGTGATGGAAATCGGCTTCGAGCCGGCGCTCATCTCGTACCACCAGCGCGCCCGCAAACGTGGCATCACGAAGAACAACTTCTACACGCTCTACGACATCGCGATGCTCGGCATCACGAGCCACTCCCGCGTGCCGCTGCGAATGGCGACGATGCTGGGGTTCACGCTTTCGTTCATGGGAATGCTCGCGGGATTCGGCTACCTCGTCGCCAAGCTGCTCTTCTGGAACGTGTTCTCCGCGGGGATCGCGCCGATCGTCATCGGTGGTTTTGTCTTCCTCTCCATGCAGCTCTTCTTTATCGGACTTCTGGGCGAATACATCGCCGCGATCCACACCCAGGTGCTCAAGCGGCCGCTGGTCGTGGAAAAAGAGCGCATTAATTTCGACACCACGGTATGAAGCACCTCTCCCAGGCATCGCAGGGACTCACCGGACAGTCGATGTTCCAACTACTCGCGCGCGTGCAGGAGCTGCAGCGGCAGGGGCGCGACATCATCCGCTTCGAGATCGGCGACTCTACCGTCCCCGCGCACCCGCACATTGTGGACGCCACCAAGCGCGCGCTTGATGCCGGCCACGTCCGGTATGCCAATTCCCAGGGTCTACTGGAATTGCGCGAAACCGTCTGCGCATTCACGCAGCGGAGTCTCGGATTCCGCCCCGATCCCGAGCAGGTGATGATCATGCCGGCGAATGCGATCGTGGATGCCGTCGTCCGCTGCGTCGTCAACCCCGGCGAGGACGTCGTTGCACCGGACCCGGGATTCGTCACGTACCAGGCGGTGCTCAACTACACCGGCATCCGCAAGATCCCCGTCGTGCAGCACGAACGGGACGGGCGCTTCCGCATCGATCCCGACGAGCTCGGCCGGCTCGTGACGGGCAGCACGCGCCTCATCATCAATAACTCCCCGAACAATCCCACCGGCATGGCGATGGATGCGCAGGACATCGAGCGTGTCTACCGCGTCGCCGAGAAAAAAGACGTGTACCTGCTGAGCGACGAGATCTACTCCCGTCTCGTATTCGACAGGCCCCACTCCTCTCCGGGCATCTTCGACCGCTGCCGCGAGCGGACAATCATCCTCAACGGCTTCTCCAAAGGCTACTGCATGTCGGGCTGGCGGCTCGGCTACGCCATCGGTCCCGTCGATGTTATCAAAAAAATGGCACTCCTCCTCGAAACGATTTACTCCTGTCTTCCGCCGTTCATCCAGTACGCGGGCATCGCGGCGCTCACCGAACATCAGGATCTCATCGACGGGTACGCAGAGTCCTGCAAGCATCTGCGCGACGTGATCGTCGCCGAACTGAACGCACTCCCCGGCGTACGGTGCCCTCTGCCCGAGGGCGCGATCTACGCATTCCCCAACATCACCGGAACGGGGCTCACGTCCCCCGAGTTTTGCGAACGCATGCTTGGCTCGGGCGTGGCGGTTCTGCCGGGTGGAGGCTTTGGAGCGGCAGGCGAAGGCTACGTGCGCCTGTGCTTCGCGCGCCCGGAGGAGATGATCAAGGAGGGCTGTGCTAGGATGCGAACATCTCTTGAGCGACTATGACGATGCGCGTTTCGGACTACATCGCACGGCACCTGCACAGCATCGGGTCGCGGGACGTTTTCCTGCTCTCGGGCGGCGGCATGATGCATTTGATCGACGCCGTGGGCCGTGTGCCGGGCATGCGCTACCACTGCAACCACCACGAAATGGCCTGCGCGATGGCAGCCGAGGCGTACGCCCGGCTCACGCACCGGTTGGGAGTCTGCTATGCCACGAGCGGACCGGGAGCGACGAACATTTTGACCGGCGTCGTCGGCGCATGGATCGATTCTGCGCCGGTGCTGTACATCACCGGCCAGAGCAATGTGCGTCAGTCGATCCGCGGCTCGGGGATCGCGGGACTTCGCCAGTACGGCACGTTTGAGGTCGATACCGTCCCGATCATGCAGAGCGTCACCAAGTACGCGGTGTTCCTCGATGATCCCATGATGGCGCGCTACCATCTGGAGAAGGCCATCCATCTCGCGTTGAGTGGCCGCCCGGGTCCGGTCCTCCTCGATATCCCGCTCAACGTGCAAGGAGCGCAGATCGATCCGGATGCATTACAGGGATACGACCTATCCGCCGATCCCACGTGGAGTGCACCACCCGCTCTGGACCCCGCGGACGTGCGAGACATTGTTGAACGGTTGTCGCATGCCGAGCGCCCCAAGCTCCTTGCCGGGCATGGCGTGCGGGTGGCGCAGGCGGCGGATCTCTTCCGCGAAGTGATCGACGCACTCGGCATACCGGTGGCGACCACGCAGCTGGCCAACGACCTGCTCCCGTACGACCATCCCCTCTTCGTCGGTCATCCGGGAGTGAAGGGAGACCGCCCGAGCGGATTTGCGCTGCAGAACGCCGACGTGATCGTCACGCTCGGATGCAGCCTGCACGCGCAGACCACCGGCTACGACACGCATTTGTTCGCGCCGAAGGCATACAAGATCCAAGTCGATCTCGATGACGCGGTGCTCAAGCGCGAGACATCGGGCGTCCAGAAAAAAGTGCGCTGCGACGTGACGTCCTTCCTGCACGCGCTCCAGGGAGCCATCCCAAAAACGGCAAACGCCCGCCACGCACCGTGGCGCGAGCAGTGCCAGGCCTGGAAAACGAAATACTCCATTATGAAGGAACCGCATGATTTTTCCGACGGCCCGGTGAACTACTACGAATTTTCGGACACTCTGAGCCGGCTCCTTGGCGGCGACGAAGTGATCATCGCCGATGCCGGCTCCGCCTTCTATATCTTCGGCCAGGCATTCCGCTGTAAAGGAACCCAGCGCTACATCGCCTCCGGTGGACTGGCCACCATGGGATACACCGTCCCCGCCTGCATCGGCACGGCGGCGGCCGCCCCGGACAAGACGATCATCGGCCTCACCGGTGATGGCTCGTTCCACATGAACGTGCCGGAGCTGCAGACCATCCGGCACGAAAACCTGAACGTGAAATTGTTCGTGCTCAATAACCGCGGCTATTCGTGCATCCGCAATACGCAGGATACCTATTTCGCCGGCCATCATGTGGGGACCGAGGACGAGAGCGGCGTGTCGTTCCCGCCGTTCGACCGCATCGCGCACGCCTACAATCTGCCGTACATCCGCTGCGGGGAGAGGAGCCAATTGGAAAGCACTGTGCGGAAAGCCCTCTCCACGACCGGTCCCGTCTTCGTGGAAGTGCTATGCCAGTTCAACCAGCGTTTCGTTCCGGTGCTCACCTCGGAAAAGAAGGCGGACGGCACCATGGAAGCCAAGCCGATCCACGACTTGTCGCCGTTCCTCAGCCGCGAAGAATTGGCCTCCAATATGCAGTGGAGCGCCGCATGAAGGAAAATACTTGACCTTTTTTCAGCCGATCCTAGAGTTCAGCACCTCATCCTCTTCCATCCTATGTCGGACGTTGATCTTCTTGAAGTACATACGACGCCGAGTGCCGCGCCGGCGACCGCCTCCCACTGGCGTCTGGTTGTGCTAGAGATCAGTGGGCAGCGGAAAGAGCTCCTCTTCTGCCTTCCAGGAGACCGGGAAGCGTACGGCAGCATCGTTGGGTCGCCGGAGTTTGTCGGTGACAAAGAAATCTCCGCTGAAGACGCCCGTGGATTTGAAGCGGGGAATTTGCAGCATGCTGTGCACAAGAGCGCCGCAGCGGCCCTCCCTGATGCCGTCATCGATTGATCGCAAAACGCCTCTCTTCCCGAAAAGAACAGGTATAGTTCCCTCATGTCGCAATCGCTCGACCTCTACAGGAAAGCGCGCACGCTGATCCCCGGCGGGACGCAGCTGTTGAGCAAGCGCCCGGAATTGTTCCTGCCGGAGCAGTGGCCTGCCTATTATTCGAAGGCAAAGGGTGCGGAGGTGTGGGATCTGGACGGCAACAAGTACATCGACATGGCCTATAATGGCATCGGTGCGTGCGTGCTCGGCGCCGCGGATCAGGATGTCGACGCGGCGGTGAAGCACGTGATCGAGAACGGACAGATGTCGTCGCTCAATGCGCCAGAGGAAGTGGAGCTTGCAGAGCTTTTGATTGAACTCCACCCGTGGGCGCAGATGGTTCGCTACGGTCGCTGCGGCGGTGAGGCGATGGCGATCGCGGTGCGCATCGCGCGGGCGAAAACCGGTCGCGATCACATCGCCTTTTGCGGCTATCACGGCTGGCACGACTGGTACCTGGCGGCCAACCTCGCCGAGGACAAGGCGCTCGACGGTCACCTGCTCCCGGGACTGGAACCGAAGGGTGTGCCGCGGGGGCTCAAGGGCACCGTGCATCCGTTCCACTACAATAAAATTGAGGAACTGGAGGCGATTGTGGCAAAACATGGAAAAGATATCGCCGCGATTGCGATGGAACCGATGCGCGACCACGGACCGGAAGACGGATTTTTAAAAAAGATTCGCGACATTGCGACGAAGAACGGCTCCGTGCTGATTTTTGATGAAGTGACGTCCGCATTCCGCATGAACACGGGAGGCATTCACCTGCTTGAGGGCGTTGATCCTGATATTGCAGTATTCGCGAAGGCGATGGGCAACGGTTATCCGATCGCGGCGGTCATCGGAACCGAGAACGTGATGCAGGCGGCGCAGACGACGTTCATCAGCTCGACAAACTGGACCGAGCGCATCGGGCCGGTCGCGGCGCTCGCGACGATCCGCAAACACCGCAAGCACAACGTCCACGAGCATCTGATCCACATCGGTACGATGGTGCAGGAAGGATGGAAAACGATTGCGAAGAAAACGGATCTGCCACTGCATGTGAGCGGCATTCCCCCGCTCAGTCATTTTGGGATCGATGGGAAAGACGGTGAAGCCGCACGCACGCTCTTCGCACAATTGATGCTCGAGCGCGGATTTTTGGCACACAAAGGTTTTTACCCGACCTTCGCGCATACCAAAGAACAGATCGCGGCCTATCTGAAAGCGACCGAAGAGGCGTTCGGGATTATCGCCAAGGCGATGAAGGACAGCTCACTTATGAAACTCCTGAAGGGGCCCATTGCGCATAGTGGGTTTGCGCGGTTGACGTAAAGGAAAATATTGACAAATGTATTTTTTGAATTATAGTGCGTATATATGGCTGGTCAACCCATGCGAACGGATCTGAAGGATTCCCGATGGTCGGAAGAGCGTCGGGTGCTCATCGGCATCCCTTTGGATCGGCAGCAGAGAGACCTAGAAGCCAGGCTTCAACCTTCTCCCGATTCCGATGAGCCTGTCACGGCAATAACCATGGTCGGACAACAGGTTGAATTTCATCGGGGCTGTCTTACAGCCATGCTTCAGGCGATCGAAGAAGCAAGAAACGTCATCGAATTGCAGAGCGCAATCGTGATCAACAACGTCAACGAGCACAAACTGAAAGACAATCCGAGCCGGAATGATTTTGCGGGCATGGTTACGGACGGGACGAGATACAGTTCGCGAAACCTGAACATGATCATCGCGCCAGATGATGAAGTAGAGAGCATACGAACGCTCATCACCAAAGTCGCAACAGCTGCACTTCGGAAATTTGACGAGGTGTCGATGGTATAACGATCTCGTTGTGATAATCGCAGTGCTACACTTCTTTTCTGATGTCTTTGCCCTTTGCTTTGCCCACCGGCCGCCCCTACATGATCGCCGAAGCCGGTGTGAATCATGATGGGAGTGTTGAGAAGGCGAAGGCATTGATCGACATCGCGGCGGATGCGAAAGCCGATGCGGTGAAGTTCCAGCTCTTCAATGCCGATGAACTCGCTTCGCAGGATGCACCACTCGCCGAGTATCAGCAGCGTTCAGGAGAGGAAAACCAGTACCAGATGCTCAAGCGCCTCACACTGAGTCACGATGACTATCGCAAACTGAAAGAATACGCGGAAAGCAAAGGTCTCGACTTCCTGACGACGCCGTTCGATGTCGCGTCCGCGAAATTTCTTGCCGGTCTCGGCGTGAAAGCGATGAAGATTCCCTCCGGCGAGGTCACAAACCTCCCGTTCCTCAAAGACGTCGCAGCGCTCAAGATGTTCACGATTATTTCGACCGGAATGTCGACGCTGGAGGAAGTGCGCGATGCCGTTGCACCGTTTCAGACACTAAACGTTCCTTTTGCGCTCCTGCACTGCGTCAGCTCCTACCCCGCGCCGACAAAGGAGATCAATCTGCGCGCGATGGAGACGCTGCGAGATGAGTTTTCCGTGCCCGTCGGATATTCCGATCACACCGAAGGCATCGACGCATCGGTGATGGCAGCGGCGCTCGGAGCGCAGATTCTTGAGAAGCACTTCACGATCAACAGGAATGACACCGGACCGGATCATGCGGCATCATTGGAACCGAAAGAGCTCAAGGAGATGATCCGGATCATTCACGATCCTATTGCATTACGAAATGCGCCGATGATGAAGGAAGCGCTCGGCACGGGAGAGAAAATTTGCCAGCCGTGTGAACGCAACACGCGTGACGTTGCCCGCCGCAGCCTGGTTCTTGCACAGCAGATGAAGAAAGGAGAGAAAATCACGAAGGCAATGATCGCGATCAGACGCCCCGGAAGCGGCCTTCCTCCGAAGATGCTCGAAAGCGTGCTGGGAAAGGCCGCTCAACGTGATCTAGCTGCGGGAACGGTTCTCACGCATGATCTCCTCATCTGATATGAAGACTATTTTCGCTGTCACCGGCACTCGCGCAGACTACGGCATTCAACGCCCGGTCTATGACGCCATTCGTCGATCGGGAAAATTCCGCCTGAAGCTGGTCGTCACCGGCATGCATTTGGATGTCCGCTTTGGTAGCACCGTGAAAGAGATCCGTCGCGACGGGTTTGCAATCGCCGCAATGGTGCGAACACTCCCGAAGGAAGACACAAAACTCGCGATGGCCAAATATGTCGGTGCGACGATGATGGAACTCGCGACCGTCTTCGCTAAACAGAAGCCTGATCTTGTGCTGGTGCTTGGAGACCGTGGCGAAATGCTCGCGGCAGCGTTCGCGGCGGCAGAACTCGGCATACCGCTCGCGCACCTGCATGGCGGAGAATCGTCGGGAACGATCGACGATCTGTTCCGGCACGCGATCACGCAGCTCTCGAACATTCATTTGACCTCCACCGACGAGCACAGTGAGCGTGTGCAGGCGATGAAGGAAGACGCGGAGCATATCTTCACCGTCGGAGCGCCTGCGCTCGACGTTATCAATACGCTGAAGCCTGTCTCCAGAAAAAATCTGCTCCGTCGCGCGAAATTTGATCCGAATATGCCCGTCGTTCTCTTCGTCCAGCACCCGGATACGTTGAGCGAGCTCACTCCCGCACAGCAAATTGGTGCGTCAATCACCGCGCTACGGCAGTACAAAGGAAATTTGCTGATAGTAGGCTCCAATGCGGATGCCGGCGGACAGCTGTTTAATGCAACACTCAAGAACTTCGCTCAGAAAAGGAAGAATACCCGCTTCGTGATGAGCATGCCGCACGGCGAATTTCTCTCCTGGCTCGCAGCGGCAGATCTGCTGATGGGAAATTCCTCGAGCGGCATTATCGAAGCGGCGTCATTCCATCTGCCAGTCCTGAATATCGGCAATCGCCAGCGCAGCAGACTCCGTTCGGGCAACGTTCTCGATGTGTCACAGGACGCGAAAGCGATTGGGAAGAGTCTTGAGCGCATTCTCACGGACGAGAAGCTTCGCGCGCGCCTCAAGAAAGCAAAGAACCGGTACGGCGACGGAAAATCGAGTATGAGAATAGTGAAGATCTTGGAAAAAACGGTGTAATTCCTCGTTCGCTCGCCTCCGGCGAGCAACGGGCGTACGAGGAACCATGCAAAGATGCTAAAAATCGGCTAATCTGTTCCTATGGCGAAAAAACCTTCCATCATCCTCTTCGGCGCCGGCGGCCACGGCAAAGTGATCGCCGATGCGGTGGAAAAGGAGGGGAAATTTTCCATTGCCGGGTTTCTCGATAGCAAAGCGACGGGAACGACCTTCGATCTTCCGATTCTCGGAGGGGAGTCGGCAATCCCCTCACTCAAAGAAAAAGGAATCACCGCAGCCGTCGTGAGCATCGGTGCCGGTGACGCGCGAAAGACCGTGCAGAAGATGCTGAAGGACGCCGGAATGACGATCGTCACGGTGTGTCATCCGTCGGCACAGATCGCGCGCGGTGCAACGATAGGAGAAGGAACTGTCTTGATGCCGGGGGCGGTCGTTGGTCCCGATACGGTCATCGGCGAGGGGTGCATCATCAACACTGCCGCGACGGTCGATCACGACTGCGTCATCGGCGCGTTCACACACATCGCTCCCGGCGCAAACATCGCGGGGGGGGTCATCATCGGAGCGCTGAGCCACATCGGTATCGGCGCGGCGATCAAGCAGGGTGTCCGGATTGGGAGCAATGTGACGGTCGGGGCAGGGTCCGTTGTTCTGGAGGATCTTCCGGATGGCGTCACAGCGTATGGGGTGCCCGCAAAAAGAAAGGAATGACCAACGGAGTCCCCTCTCCCTTGGCAAAGGGAGAGGGGCAGGGGTGAGGGTCTTTGGATGGTATGATGTTCAAGACATGATTGATCCTGTTAAAATTCCTCTGTCGGCTCCGGATATTTCGCAGGAAGACATCGCTGCCGTGACGGCGGTTCTGCGCACGTCCCAGCTCTCCCTCGGACCCCGGCTCCCGGAGTTTGAACAGGCAATGGCGGCGTACGTTGGAGTCAAACATGCGGTGGCGCTCAACAGCGGGACTTCCGCGCTGCACCTGTGCGTTCGCGCGCTCGGCATCGGCGAGGGTGATGAGGTGATCACGACGCCGTTCAGCTTTGTCGCGTCGAGTAACTGCATGTTGTTTGAGCGCGCGATCCCAAAATTCGTCGACATCCGGAGCGACACCCTCTGCATTGATCCGGAACTCATCGAGCGCGCGATCACGCCGAAGACCAAAGCGATCCTCGGCGTTGATGTGTTCGGCGTTCCTGCAGACTGGAAGGCACTTGAAGGTATTGCGAAGAAACACGGACTCGCACTGATCGAAGACAGCTGCGAAGCACTGGGATCCTCCATTGGAAAAAGAAAAGCAGGGACGTTCGGCGACTGCGCAACACTCGCGTTCTACCCCAATAAGCAAATGACGACGGGAGAAGGCGGAATGTTGGTGACGAACCGTGACGATATTGCTCTGGCGGCGCGCAAAATGCGCAATCAGGGCCGTGATCCCGAGAGTGGATGGCTGGAGCACGAGGTCCTCGGGTACAACTACCGGCTCAGTGACATCAACTGCGCGCTCGGAATCAGCCAGCTGAAACGATTGCCGGAGATGATTCGCCAGCGAACGCAGGTCGCCGCGTGGTACGCAGAGGAATTGAGTGACTGCTCCAATTTGATCGTTCCGGCGGAGCCTGCCGGCACGAACGTCAGCTGGTTCGTCTACGTCGTGCGCCTGACGGATCGTCACACGGTGAAAGACCGCGACGCGTTGCTTGCCCATCTGCGCAAACACGGCATCGGGTGCAATAATTACTTTCCGTCGATCCATCTGCAGCCCCTGTACCGTCAGGAATTCCACTACAAGCCAGGCGACTTCCCCGTGACGGAAGCGGTCTCCGGGCGTACGATTGCACTCCCGTTCTCCACCCGCCTGGAACGCACGCAGGTGGAGACTGTCTGCCAGGTCCTGAAGCAGGGCCTCGCTTCTCTCACGCACTGAAACTATGAAAACGTCCTACTTCCACGGCAAGCGCATACTCGTGACTGGGGCCACCGGCTCGATCGGCTCCGAAATCGTCGCGCAACTCCTGGCCGATGGCCCGGCGGTGGTGCGGCTCTTCTCGCGCGATGAGCACAAGCAGTTCCAGATGCAGCACCGGACGGGCGAAGACGCACGTTTGCGATACTTGCTTGGCGATGTCCGTGATTTGCCTCGGCTGACGTCGGCATTCGAGGGCATCGACCTCGTCTTTCACTGCGCTGCCTACAAGCACGTGCCATTCTGTGAGTACAACTCCTTCGAAGCGGTGAAAACGAACGTCGTCGGCACACAGAATGTGATCGAAGCTGCTCTGCATCAGAACGTGGAGCGTGTTCTGCTGGTGAGTACGGACAAAGCAGCGAGTCCCGGCAGCGTGATGGGTGCGACCAAGTTACTTGCGGAGAAACTCGTGACGTCCGCGATGCAATCGAAGGGTAATCACCGCACGCTCTTCTCGAGCGTCCGCTTCGGCAATGTGATCGGATCGCGCGGATCGGTGATCCCCACCTTCATTTCGCAAATCCGCGCGGGCGGCCCCGTGACGATCACGGATCCAGAGATGACGCGCTTCTTCCTGTCGATTCCCAAGGCCGTTGATCTGACGTTCCGCGCGATGCAGCAGATGCAGAACGGCGAGCTCTTCATTCTCAAGATGCCGGTGATGCGCCTCGGCGATCTGGTCGACGTCCTGATTGAGGAGGTTGCGAAGCGTGAAGGCATTGATCCCAAGAAGATTCAAAAGCGCGTGACCGGTTCGCGACCCGGTGAACGCATGCACGAAAGCCTGATGACGCGCGAGGAGGGGCTGTATGCGACCGAAACCGACGACATGTTCATCGTCCAGTCGCCGCTGAGGGGTCCTGGGGAACCGGAAGCCGACCTACGCACGAACGCCGACGCTCGCGAATACAGCTCACAAGGACAGAAAGTACTATCCCCGAATGAAATCCGGACGCTGATCTGCGCATTTCTGGAATCCTCGTCGGCCGTCAATCTCAACGCGTGAAAAAGATCCGGATCATCCCGCGGCTCGATATCAAAGGACCCAATATCGTCAAAGGGGTGCGTACGGAAGGTTTGCGCGTGGTCGGACAGCCGAAAGCACTCGCGAAGAAGTACTACGACGCCGGAGCGGACGAACTGATCGCGATGGATACGGTGGCGAGCCTCTACGGTCGCAGTCCCGATTTTGATTTGCTGCGCGGCGTCGCCGATGAACTCTTTATTCCGCTGACCGTGGGTGGCGGCGTCCAGTCCGTTCACGACATCGGGAACCTCCTGCAGGCCGGAGCCGACAAAGTCGCGATCAATACCGGCGCGGTGCGCAACCCGAAGCTCCTCGGAGAAGCGGTCCATCGTTTCGGGGCGCAGTGCATCGTGCTGTCGGTGGAAGCGAACCGTCACGGACCCGGTCAGTACGAGGCCTACACCGATGGCGGGCGCGAACATTCCGGAAAAGACGCGATCAAATGGATCAAGGAGGCGATCGATCAGGGTGTCGGTGAGATTCTGCTGACGGCGGTCGACCGCGATGGCACGCGATCGGGCTTTGACCTGGAACTACTGAAGATTGTGACCAGCTTTGTGACTGTACCGGTGGTGCTGCACGGCGGCGCACGCGATGCACAATCAATTGCAGAGGCCTTGAAGGGAAAAGCAGACGCCGTTGCCGTGGCCTCGATCCTCCACTACGACGACACGACCATCGGCGCACTGAAAGATGCTTTGATCAAGGACGGCTTCCCCATCCGGCGTTCAACCTGACCTCCATGCCCAAGATTCGCATCATCAACTACGGCGTCGGCAACCTCTACAGCGCATTCAAAGGATGCAAAAAATTTACTGATGATGTGCTGCTGACGGAAGATCCGGAGGAACTGCGCAAAGCCGATGCGCTCGTGCTGCCCGGCCAGGGAGCATTCCATGCGGGGATGGAAGGACTGCAGGTGCGCGGACTGCTCGATGTCGTCAAAGATTTCGCAGCGTCGGGGAAGCCCGTGCTCGGCATCTGCCTGGGTGCGCAAATTCTCCTCTCGAAGGGTTATGAATTCGGCGAGTGGGAGGGTCTGGGGATCATCCCCGGCGACGTCGTGCACTTTCCGGAGCTCAAAGCTGGAACAGTGATCCCGCATATGGGATGGAACTCCCTCGATGAGGCGCGACCCGGCACATGGAAGAGTACTGCGCTCGAGGGAATCCCCGCCGGATCAGAAATGTACTTCATCCACTCGTACATCATGCGCCCCGCGGACAAGAAGGA